>JANTGY010000387.1 GCA_024762695.1 Anaerolineae bacterium | reverse complement strand
GGGGAACGGCCGTTCATCACCGACGAGCAAAACATCATCCTGGACTGCTATTTTGACGGTGGTATTCCCGACCCGGCAAAACTAGCGCAAACTATCCGCGCCCAGCCCGGCGTTGTTGAACACGGCCTCTTCCTCGGCCTGGCCACCGACGTAATCTTGGCTGCCCCGGACGGCGTGAAGTGGTTGAGCCGTACCTTTTAACCAATCAGTCAACCCCTAACAAGCAGTTCCCTCCCCAAAAAAATTCACGCAAAAATAACGCCTCAAAGGGTTGTTTTTGCCCGCATCATACCTAAATCCCATTGAGGAAAAACGGCTGCACCAGTACCGTATTCTCAGGGGTGCAGTAAGTTCGGATAACTGCTACCAAGCTTTAATCCACCCTATTTTATTTGTGGAATGAAAATAAAAATGTTTGCCTTTTTCCTTAAAATTATCACTTTCACTTAGTAGGAGGTTTCACTGTCTTGAAAATACACCGCCGCATCAACATGCCATTTTCAAGCATAGGCTCCAAAATAATACTTCCCTACTTTTTATTGACCCTCATTGTGGCCGCGGTAGGCGCATTTATTGTTGTCAACCTGGTTACAAGTACCCTTCAGGAACGTTTCAACAATCAATTGCTGGACGCTGGCCGGGTTGTTTCCGAAAGCATGGTCGGATTCGAGGCGAAGCGGTTAGCCGTTTTGCGCCAGATCGCTTTTACCGAGGGGGTGGCGGAAAGTGTAGCTCGCTCTGATACTGAGGCTTTGGCCGCGCTGGTTCCCCAAATTTTGGTAAACAGCCAGGCGGATACTGTGGCGCTGTTGGACAATGAAGGCAACGTGGTATACGGATGGCGCAGACAGGCAGACAGCCCGGACGGCGTCGCTTTTGCTGACATCAATCTGGCGCAGATAGAGGATGTGAGCCTGGTGCTGGACGGATTCGTGGATGACGTAGGCGATAAACGGACTTTCCTGACGGAAACGGCCGACGGCCCGATGTTGTTTACGGTGGGGCCGTTGTTTGGGAACGGCCGTCAAATTGGCGCCGTCATGGTGGCGTCTGACGTGCGCAAGATGGTCGTAGAATTGACAGAAAACGCCATTGCCCGTGTGACCCTCTACGATACCGATGGTAACGTGATTGCTACGACATTGGGGGACGGCAGCTCTGGCGCTGCCGAATTGTTGCAGGAGACGCCGCCCCGGTACAAGGCCATCATCAATTTATTGCAAACATCCGCCGCTCCTTATGAGGTTGTGGCGGAAACGGCCGATACCCGCGTCCCATTGCGCCAGGTGGAGATATTGAATCAGGATTACCAACTGGCTTTTGGCGATTGGCGGCTGCGGGATCAGTCATTTGGTTTGTTCAGCGTGGCCTTGCCGCGCAACTTTATTGTGAGTACGGCGGCTACCAGCCGAAATGTGTTGAATCTGGTCTTTGTTCTGGCTACGGTGGCTGTGTTTACCGTCGGTTTTCTGGTTGCCCGACGTATTGTTCGGCCCATTGATCAACTGGTGCAAACGACAACGGCCGTAGCGGATGGCGATCTGAACCAGCGCACTGGCATTCAACGCCGGGATGAAATTGGTCTGTTGGCCGTTTCCTTTGACAGAATGACGGAAAGCCTGGCAAACCGCAACCAGGAATTGGTGACCCAAAAAAGCGAACTGTCGGCGATTTTGCAAAGCATTGCCGACGGTGTGGTGGTGCTGGACAACAACAACCAAATCGTCAATTTGAACCCCACAGCCCGGCAGTTGCTAGCCGGCCACCCTGCCGAAAAAGGACAGCCGGTGGCTTCGACGGCCGATCAAGCCAAAATTGCCGCCATTCTGGCCCAAGGGGGCGCTGCACCCCAACGATACACCATTGATGACCGCGTTGTGAGCGCCACAGTAGCTCCCGTGCAGACGCCGGAAGGCAAGCAAGTCGGCTCTGTGGTCGTTTTGCGGGACGTGACCCGTGAAGCGGAAGTGGAGAATTTGAAAGAGGCGTTTATTACCAGCGTGTCGCACGAGCTGCGCACGCCGCTAACCATCATCAAACTGTACGCCGATCTGGTAAAGCGCACAGCCAACGGTTCAATACCTGACTCCCAGAAGCAATATATTGAAAAGATTAACAGCGCGTCAGGTGATTTGGAACAGCATATTGAAAAATTGATCAGCATTTCCGAATTACAGGCCGAGACGTTGAATTTGAAGCGGGAGGCCGTGGATTGCACAGCGTTGGTGCAGGATGTTTGCGCCGACTGGCAGGAGCGCATGGCGAGTAAGGGGCTGGAATTTTCCTGGCAGTTGCCCGCCGAACCGCTCACGGTGGAGGGGGATGACCTCCGATTACGCTGGGCGCTGGAAAACCTGTTGAGCAATGCTTACAACTACACGCCAGAGGAAGGCCGTGTGTGGGTGCGCTTGTTCCGGGAAGGGGCGGAAGTGCGGCTGGAAGTGGCAGATACCGGGGTGGGCATCGCTCCGGCCGACCAGGAATTGTTATTTACCCGCTTTTTCCGGGCGGAGAATGAATCGAATTACACGAAACGGGGCATTGGCCTGGGCCTGTATATCACGCGCACTATTCTGGAATTGCATGACGGCCGTGTCCATGTAAACAGTCAATTGGAGCAGGGCAGCACCTTTAGCTGTATTTTGCCTCTGGTTGCAGAAGAGGCGCACCAGATACAAACAGTGAGGCAGCCGGAGGAGGCCGTGCCGGTCTAAAGAGATGAATTCAGACCCATCATCCAGCAAACGCCGCCGCATCAGAATTTGGCTCTTTTTTACTCTGGCTCTTTTGACGAGTCTGGTGTGTGTTTCTTCGGTTACTTATCTGGCATTGGCGCTAACGCCGGCGGACATTGAGAATACGGACATGCTGGCCCAAAATCAGGCAGATTACGGCCGTGATCCCCTTAATCCTACCCGCCTGGCTCCCCTCAAGCCTGCCATCATTCTGGAAGTAACCGCTGACGCCGATGATTTGCAAGTGACGCCGGAAAGTCTGCCGGTCACAGCGCTGCCGGCGGCCACAAGTACCCGGATTGTTTTGGTATTTCCTACGGTAACGCCAACTCCGGCCCCCATAACAACACCTGTCGCGCCGCCTCCGGCAGCCACACAGCCGCCGATAAACACAGTGCCTGTTCAGCCGAAGCCAACCGCAACGGCCGTTATCCCTGGCAGCGAGCCGAATACGACGCCGACGATTTTGCCTACTGTGATTATTCCTTCCCCCACACCTACTTTTACGGCCGTACCGCCCACCAATATGCCTACCAGCACCCCCACCAATACGCCGACAATGACGCCCACAAGTACGCCAACCAATACCCCTTTGCCCACAAAAACGCCTGTGCCGCCAACGCCGACACCGCCCCCGCCGCCAACACGAACGCCGCCCCCGCCGCCTCCGCCGCCAACACGAACGCCGCCCCCGCCGCCTACGGCCGTGCCGCCAACGCCGACGCCGCCCCCCATCGCTACCGCTACCCCGCCTCCACCGCCGACAAGCACGCCAAAAGCAGGGCCGTGAACCACGGATTAGGTAATGCGTTTAGTTTTTCGGCATG
>JANTGY010000386.1 GCA_024762695.1 Anaerolineae bacterium | reverse complement strand
CCATTACGGCGCGGTGCGCAATCCGTATAACCTGGCCCACGATTCGGGCGGCAGTTCCAGCGGCCCGGCGGCGGCGGTGGCGGCCGGTTTTTGCCCGGTGGCGATTGGCGCGGACGGCGGCGGATCGATTCGTATTCCGGCGGCGCACTGTGGTTTGGTGGGGCTGAAGGCGACTTACGGCCGTATCAGCGAACATGGCGCGGCGCCGTTGGATTGGAGCGTGGCTCATATTGGCCCGATTGGGGCGACGGTGGCCGACGTGGCCTTGACGTATGCGGCCATCGCCGGGCCGGATGCCCAGGATGCGAACACCAACCATCAACCGCCGCTGACGCTGGACGGCTGGGGCAACGCTGATTTGAGCGGCTTGCGCCTGGGCGTTTACCGGGAATGGTTTAACCACGCGCAGCCGGATATTGTGGCTGCTGGCAATGCGATGTTGGACAAATTGGTTCAGGCGGGGGCGACGCTTCACGAGATTGAGATTCCGGGGCTGGACGCTATTCGTATCGCTCACGCGGTGACGATTTTGTCGGAGATGGCGACGAGTACGGAAAATATCAAGGCGGATTGGAAGGCGTTTGGCGCGCCGGTGCGGGTGAGTTTGGTGTTGGGCCGGGCTTTTACGGCGCGCGATTATTTGCAGGCGCAGCGGATTCGGACGCGGGCGATGGCGGCGTTTGACCGGGTTTTTGAGGATGTTGATCTGATTGTGACGCCGACGACGGCCGTTACCGCGCCCCCCATCCCCGACGGCGGGCTGGCGGCGGGCTGGTCGAATCTGAGCGTCGTGACGGAGCTGATGCGCTTTCAGGTGCAAGGCAATTTGACGGGCTTGCCGGCCATCACGTTCCCGATTGGCTATGACGGCGATGGGATGCCGATTGGAATGCAGGCGATGGGGCGGCACTGGGAAGAGCATGTGCTGCTGCGAGTGGCCTATGCGGCGGAGCAGGTGGTGGAACGGAAACGGCCGTCGCTGCATTATGATGTTTTGTAAATAATCAAGAAAAACAGTCAACAGTCAACAATCAACTGAAAACAACGATTTCTTTTGTTGCTTGTTTTTTGTTGATTGTTGTTTGTTAGTATGGGGTAATTTATGAAGAAGGGGCGTTTCTTTTTGTTGTGGTTGAGTTTAGTGGGGTTGATTTTTAGTGTTCCGGCCTGGTCGTCGGCGCAAGATGGGGGTACGGCCGTTACCGATGAGGCGTTTGAGTTGGAAGTGATTCGGCTGACCAATCTTGAACGCACCTCACGCGGCCTGCATCCGCTGCTGCGTAACAGCGACCTGACCGACGCCGCTCGCGTTCACAACCAGGATATGATTACCAATAATTTTTTCTCGCACACCGGCTCGGATGGTTCCTCGGCGGCTGAACGGGCTTGCCGCGAAGGGTATACGCCTTATGGTTGGGGCAGTTGTTACGTGGGCGAAAATATCGCTGCCGGATATACAACGCCATCTAGCGTAGTACAGGGCTGGATGGACAGCGATGGGCACCGCGCCAATATCTTAAATCCTGATTACCGCGAGATAGGGGTTGGACACAGTTTCGGTGGCAGTTGGGGTAATTATTGGACGATGGATTTGGGGGCGCAGCCTAATGTGCTGCCGGTTTTCATCAATGACGACGATGTGGAAACGACGACGCGTGATGTGACGGTGACGCTGACGAAGGAGGATGTGTCTGATTGGGATAGCATGGGGACGATTACGGGCGTGAAAATTAGCGAAGACCCGGCGTTTACGGCCGTTTCGTGGCAAAGCTGGGCGCAATCTGTGTCGTTTACGCTGTCATCGGGGAATGAGACGAAGACGGTTTATGTCAGATTTACCGACGGATCGAATGAGGTGGACAGCAGCGATACGATTGTGTTGAATGAGCCGCCGCCATTATTGGCGGTGTCGCCGTCGAGTTTGACGTTTTTGTCGGAGTTGAACAGCGGACAGACGATTCCAGAGGTGTTTCCCCTTTCCATCACCAACAGCGGCGGGGATGTGCTGACATGGACGGCCGTCTCCGACCAATCATGGCTTTTACCCGCCAGCGACGCCGGAACCGCGCCAGACAGCGCTGCCGTTTCCATTGATAACAGCGGCGGCATTTTGGACTCGTTGGGAACAAATACGGCCAATATGACCATAACGGCGACTAATCCCGACGCCCAAAACACGCCGCAAACCATCCCGGTAACAGTTTTGGTAGTAGATATGATTTACGAAGTTTACTTGCCGATTACGCAGCGGTGATTGAAGCTTGGCGACCAATTACCAATTACCAATTACTAATTACCAATTACTAATTACGCAAGACTGGAGACTAAAATGAATAAAATTCGATGGGGTTTACTTTCAACGGCCAACATTAACCGGAAACTGATTCCGGCAATTCGGATGTCGGCACGGGGCGCGTTAACGGCCGTTGCCAGCCGCAATCAACAATCAGCCGACGCCTACGCCGCTAAGTGGGAAATCCCGCAGGCGTTTGGCAGCTACGAGGCGATGCTGGAGTCGGATGCGGTGGATGCGGTGTACATTGGCTTGCCCAACCATTTGCACGCCGAGTGGAGCATCAAGGCGATGCAAATGGGCAAGCATGTGTTGTGCGAGAAGCCATTTGCGCTGACGTTGGCCGAGGTGGATGAGATGACGGCCGTTTCCCGCGAGACGGGCATGGTTTTGGCCGAAGCGTTCATGTATCGGCATCATCCGCAGACCAAAATTGCCGGCGAGTGGGTGAGGAACGGCCGTTTGGGCGACATCGTCCTGGTACGCGGCCATTTCAGCTTCACCATTCAAAATCGGGGCAACGTGCGTCTGGTTCCCGAATGGGGCGGCGGCAGTTTGTGGGATGTGGGCGTCTATCCGATGAGTTTGGCCCAATTCATCATGGGCGGCGCGCCAAAATCTGTTTGGGGCGCGCAATGGATTGGGCCGTCCGGGGTGGACGAGTCGTTTAGCGGCCAGATGGATTATGGCGACGGCCGCAGCGCCCAAATTAGCAGCGCCTTCCGCTTGCCTTTTTACACGTGGGGCGAAGTGATGGGGACGCAGGGGCGGTTGACGTTGAATCGGCCGTTTACCGTGATGGACGATGGGACGCGCCAACTACTTTTCCATGACGCCGACGGCCGTGTGGAAGAAATTCCTGTGCCAGAAAAGGAATTATACTTGGGCGAAGTGGAAGATATGCACGCCGCTATTTTGGATGGGCAGGCCAGTTATTTGGATTTAGCAGAAACGCGCGACCATGTGCGGACTATTTTGGCGTTGTATGAATCGGCCCGCACCGGCCAGCGGGTGATATTAGATTAGAGGATCCACCAAGGAATTATGGTTCTTTGGGATTTCGTGGGGCATCCACAAATGTAGGGGTGGGCCTTGTGCCCACCCAATCCAGGGCGACCACAAGGGTGGCCCCTACAAATGGCGTCAACCCCCTGAATCCCTGAAGAACCGGAATTATTTGAGGGTGCATTTCAAATGAGTTGAGAAAAGTGCGTGTTTCGGGAATTCGTTAGTGTCACGAAGTTTTCGCCACTAATGAATCGCATGTTGCGGGAATTG
>JANTGY010000385.1 GCA_024762695.1 Anaerolineae bacterium | reverse complement strand
ACCCCACTTCGTCAATCACTTCGGCAAAAATCTGTTTCATTTGCTTGATGCGGTAGCCGATGATGGGCAGGTAGACGATTTCTAACGGGCTGGGCAGGCTGCGATTGAAGGGTTGGTCTGGGCCGTCGTCTACGAAGAGGTTGGTCAGGTCGAGGTCTTCGAGGAAGAGACGGCCGTTGCGTACGTTCAAATAATCGTTAAATTGGTAGTTTTCGGGAACCGGGCTTTCTTTTTCCCAGCCGATGATGGGGTGTGATTTGGTCAAGATAGCGTCTCTCCTTCGAATTTAGCGGGGATTGGGGGATTAGGGGATGAAGTTAGGCAAAATCCCTAAATCCCCTAATCCCCGCCTAGTATCCACTATTGAGATTATGTGAACATTATACAGGATTATGGCCTTGTTACAGCATCCGATTTTACTTTGCGCTCTCTCTGTGCTTCTCTGTGTCTCCTCAGTGTAACTCTGTGTTCCTTTTTTGCTTTAGAAGAAGATTGTCGAGAAACTGCTGCCCGGCTTCTTCCAGGTCGCCATCCAGATTAAAGGCCAGGGTGCGCAGGTGGATGTCGCCAATCATGAGGTCTAACGGCCGTTTCAATCCCGCCGGATAAATGAGCGCCGCCTCCTTGCATCCCTTTGCTTTGGCATAGGTGACGATTTGGCTGATGTCGTCGTTGCCGGGTTTGTCGGGGGTTTTGTATTTGGTGTCCAAGACGGTGTGGGCACGGCCGTCGCCATCATACAACACCAAATCCACATCAAATTGCAGATCGTCCCGCGCCCCCACCGTCACCCGTTCCTGGGCTTTGATATGCCAGGGCGGGGGCAAATGCGCTTTCAGCCATTCGGCCGCGAACAATTCAAATAGCCGGGCCATGTTGATGAGAAACGGCAGCATTTGATGGTCGCCGCGCTCATGGGTAGGGCCAGTGTGTTCCAAAAAAAAGCGGCACAAGGCGTGCAAAGGCTGGTAATCCTGGTTGAGGCGGGCGTAATGGCGGCCAACGCAATCTTGCGGTTGGAAGGTGTGCGGGGTTGTGATGTTTTGCAGGAGATGGTAGGCGCGGCGCACGGCCGTTTGCGTTTTATTGCTGCAACGACGACTGCGGGCAATTTGGCCCAGCGTGTAGGCCAGGATTTGGTTGTCGGGGATGTCGACGGTTTGTTCTTCAAAACGGCTGGTGAGAATGGCTTGATTCGGTTCTTGCCAGATGCGATTGAATTGCAGTTGACCGCGCAGGTACGGCCGTTTTTCGGTCCGTGTGAGATAAGCGCGATGGAAGCCTTGCCGGCCCCGATTCATCACGCGCCGCGCCAATAAGCGGGCTACTTGTTCATAAAACTCGGCCAGCGAACCGGCGTCAGTCACGCCGCTGAGCCAATGGAATCCGCGCAGCGCATAGGCATATTCCCACAAGCGGAATAGATTCGCCAGGTTGATTTTAGGCGTCAAGTGGAAGTGGAAATTGGATGTTAGGGGGATGTGACCAACCCAGCCTAACGCTGTCAGCCGCCATTGACCATTGGTTTTGGGGCTAGGGAATTCCACCGCTACTTTATTGCCGAATTCACGCCAAAGCGCCGTGCCGAACGCCTGCGGAAGCGCATCTTGGGACAAAAAGCGCGGTTCATATTCGGTCAGTTTAATTGGAATCATGCGCGTAAATGGGTGGCGCGGCGTAATTTTTATGTTGGGCTGTTTTCTGCGCGAGGGAGGGTAAACCAAAAAACGCTGCCGGCTCCGGGCGCGCTGTCTACGCCTACTTCACCGCCGCATTTCTTGATGATGCGATGCACAATGGACAGGCCCAATCCTTCGCCTGTGGCTCGTATTTGCCGTAAACGGGTATGAGCTTTAAACAATCTTTTTTGGTCTTCAGGAGCGATGCCTGGGCCGTTGTCCTTGACCCAAAAGCGGATGTACTTGTCGGCGACAGCCTCCCATCCCAGCGTGATTTGAGGCGGCTCGCCGCCGTATTTTAGCGCGTTGCTGATGTAGTTTACCCAGGCTTCTTCAATCCAGGAGCCATAGCCGGTGACAACGGGCCAGACGCCGGGTTTGATAATTGTTCCATCGCGCTCTTCGGTTTCAAAGGCAATGCGTTTTTGGGCCTCGGCAACGATCCGCTCCATGTCTAAAGCGACAAGCGGGATGTCGTTTTTATCCACAGTTGCCAATAGAAAGAGTTCGCTGAGTACGTTGCTCATTTTGTGACCGCTGCGTAGGACGTGCCGTACGACGCCTTGCCCGGTATCGTCCAGATTGGGGCGATAGTGCATGTCTAAATAGCTGGTGTAGCCAATCATTTGGCTTAACAGGCCTTGAATTTGATGGGCGGTGGTTTGGGCGAAGGTGTCTAGTTCGGCGTTGCGGGTTTCTAGTTGGGCCGCTTTTTGGGCCAGGTCATTTTTGGCGCGGTAATGGGCGGTGACATCTCGTAACGAGACCATGTGGGCGTTCTGGCCTTCCCATCTGATTTTGGTTTGGCGCATTTCGATGACGGCCGTTTCGCCATTGGCCCGTTTTACATCTAGTTCAGCCGTGTCTGATTTTATGGGAGAAAAATCGAAAGAGCCGCCAATCAGGTCAAGCTGGGTACGGGCCAAGAGGCGTTCCGCCAGAGCGTTGGCCATTAAAATAACGCCATCGTTGTCTACAATGACGAGGCCGTCCACATTTCTTTCCAGGATGTGACGGCAGCTTGTTTGATGCGCTTTTGCAGTGTTGATTGCTTTTTCTAATTTGGCGTGTAATTGACTTTGCTTGCCGGCCAAAGTTAACAAGGTGTACAGCGTATTGGCGCTAAGTTGATCGTAACGCAAATAACCTTGCGCTCCTTGTCGGGTAAGCTGCACGGCCGTTTCCTCATCATCTGGGCCGCTTAATATCAGGATGGGAACGGCGGGCGCTGCGGTGCGAATTTTTGTCAGGGCCTGTCCGTTGTTGGCGCCGCACAAGGCGACGCTGAGCAGCACGGCATCGAAGCGCATTTCTTCCAGGTAAGCCAGGCCCAATTCCAGCCGATTGGCGTGTAAAAGTTCGCATTTGAACGATTCCGAAGCTTTGCTCAATAAGGCGCGCATTTCATGGACTGCTTGCATTGTTTCTTCAATGAGCAGCGTTTTGATGGGCGAAATAGAGTGGGTCATGGGATTTGTTTTTACGGCCGTTGGTGGCCGGTAGCTCGAAAAATTTTCAAGTTGCGTCCAGATTTGATAATGGGTGTGTTTCAAATGAGTTGAGATAAAGTGCGTGTTTCGGGAATTCCAATTCCCGAAACGTTGAGCCAAGTATCGGGAATTCCAATTCCCGATACATCAACTGAGATGAAACACACCCTTTGATAATTAGGTTCGTTTGGGCGGGTCTGCCAGGTAAACCGCAGAAAGGCTTCGGATTAAAAAGGAGTTGTTTTTCTGCCATTTCCTCAAGAAAAGTGGGAGAATGACCATGATAGATTCCCAATTATTTTCTCGTTTTCACCTAACCTGGATAAACCAGAAAAGATTCGTCCGCAGATTTCGCAGATTTCACAGATTAAAATGATTCAAAAAAATCTGCGTTAATCTGTGTAATCT
>JANTGY010000384.1 GCA_024762695.1 Anaerolineae bacterium | reverse complement strand
GACACATCTCTTATCTGTGTTCATCCGTGTTAATCCGTGTCCCATTTTCAGAGGAGATATTATTAGCTGCTCGTAGTTAGCCACGTAGTCTGCGGAGGGGCGTCATCCAACGGTACTCCGTCGCTGAACAGCGCGACTACGTACCTTACTACGAACATGTTATACGAGGAGACACAGAGCTACGCGGAGAGGAAAGAAAAGAGAGAAAACTAGCTGAATTACAAGCCATTTCGAGCATAGCTCATGTTTCTGATGAGCTACAATCTCTCTCTTTTCTCTGTGAATCTTTGCGCTTTCTCCGCGAATCTCTGTGTAACTTATTCTCGATAATGTCTATTGTTTAACCGGGGATTATTTGCAGCAGCCAGCAGATACGGCCGTCATCCACCCACGTTATCTCCCATTCAGCCAAACCGACGGTGCGCCGCACGCCGCGCAAAAGCTGCTGTAGCCGTTGGGCATGGGGTGGAAGATTGGGGGACGGCCGTCGCCAGGCCGACAAATGGGGCAAGTAGAGAGGAGGAGAAGGCACAGCGGCGGCAACTTGAACAATGTCCTGCGCCTCAGTTAGCCCATTTCGAGCCGAACCGTGCGTAGATGGGACAACCATCTCCATGATCAAGAGGTCGCGTCGCGTCATTGGCGCGGCTTGCGACCAAAGGCCGCATAAAGCGCCGGCCAACTGTGTGGGATCATTCAAATCAACCGCCAAGCGAGGGGGGATGGGTGGGGAACCGCTTGAGGCAGTGGAGCGAACGGTCGTCAATTTATCAAATCGGGGAAAGCGAATGCCGTCAAACAGGGTTTCGGCCAACCATTGGGGATCGGGAACGGCGTAACGGCCGTCTTCCTCCACAACCACACCCTCCGCCAACACAAGCTGCAAAAACTCATCCAGCAAAATCCCGCCCGCCGGAACCGGCAAACCCGCTTTGGCCGCCTGATCCAGCAAACGAGCCTTATCGCCCACATCCCACTTCTTGGCCCGCCCGGAACCGAGCCAGACAAACGGCGTCTTCATATCGTTTCGATAAGCTACTTACGAGAAAAAACCAATGACTCCGCCAATACTATATCAACTACGAAACCACAATTACGTTAATATGACCCCACCGCGTCTCTCAATTTCTTCCCAAGATAAACCTATCGCACGCTCCCTTTGTTCATCAGTCCAGTCAGCGCAACGTCGACTTTTCACATAGTCTGTTAAAGACACATGGTATAATTCACAGCGAACAACTATTGGGACTTGACGGGCAGCTTCCCTGCTACCAAATGTGCTAGCATAATGGGCACCTACAGTACGCCAATGTAACTTGTCCTTTTCGTAACGGTTATTTTCTGTCCAGTCAGTCCACCCACCTAAAAATGCACTTAATCGTCCCTTATTGTCATCCCACTGAGATGTATATTTATCAGGTTGATCAGTTCTACCTTCATTATCCCACGCAACTTTTATCATATTATCAACTCCTTGAGGTCAGCACTATTATCCATTGACAACTTGACCCTATTTTATCATATTATTGCAAAAATGGATTGCGCTGCCGTTCATCGCCGATGGTTGTAGCCGGGCCGTGCCCAGAGAGAACTTGTGTCTCGTCGGGCATGATCATCAACTTATCCCCAATCATCTGCATGAGCAGCGCATAATCGCCGCCGGGCAAATCGGTGCGGCCGATGCTGCCCTGAAACAACACATCGCCGTCAAATACAACCCCATAATCTGGCAAATGGAAGCTCACATGACCGGGCGCGTGACCGGGCGTAAACAAAACATGGACTTGCAGCTTGCCAATTTGGAGCGTCTGCCCTTCACTGAGCATTTTGTCGGCTGGCGGCGGTGTGGGCACTTCCAGGCCAAACATTTGCGCCGAGGCATTGGCTCTTTCCAACATGGGAATTGCTTCGGGATGAATGTAGATGGGTGCGTCTACGATTTGTTTAAGTTCGGCCAGCCCCCCCACATGGTCGAAATGGCTGTGGGTGAGGAGGATGTGGCTGATTGTGTACCCTTTTTCGTCGGCGGTGGCGGCAATGGCACGGCCGTTCCAGGATGGATCAATCACCGCCGCCTGCATCGTCTCTTCACAGGCCAGGATATAACAATTCGTCTGTAACGGGCCAAGAGGGAGTTGTAAAATTTGTATCATAGGGTCTCCAGTTTCCTTAAACCAAACAGGGGAATTTCAATCGTCAGCACGCGCCCTGCGCGCCAGGCCAGGTAGATGACTTCGGCGAGGGAAGCGAGATTGAGGGCGACGGCCGCAGTGGGCAGGCCGGGCAGTTGATTAACGACGCCGATGATGAGAATAACGGCCGTTATCCCCAAATTGATCGCCATCCCCCAGTTAATATCCTGAGTCACATTCTCATTGATAAGCAAGCCGCGCAGCCAGGAGGTGAGCGCCGCCAACGCCGGGAAAAGGATGAACAATTTCACGCTGTTCAACGCCAGGTTGCCCACCACTTCCGTCATGTCTTGCACGACAAAAATGTAAAGACTAACCGCTGGCGTGAAAACCAGCAGCGCCATCAGCGCAACCAACCCGCCAGCCATGCGGAAGCTGAATTTACGCAGCGGTCGGAACATATCCGGCTTTTTGCTCAGAGCGATGATGACTTCGGGCAGCGAAAAGGCAGCGGCGCGGGTCATCAGCGTGATTTGGAACAAGATGGGCCAGGCCGCCAGCGATTGGGTCGGCTGGCTCAACCGGCTCAGGCTGGATTGCACCAGCGGCTGGGCCAACAAACTGAGCAGCGATGTGCCCGCCAGCGGCAAGTGGAACCAGAAAAGCTGACGATAGGTAAGCGGCGGGTCATCGGCAACCGCGCTGTCGGGACTGAGTTCGTTACGGAGTAACGGCCGTACCGCCCACGTTGCAAACGCCGCTTCCGCCGCCACCCCAATCATCCAGGCCAACGCTCCGTCAATAATCCCCGGAAAATCGGTTAAAGTAGCCAAGCCGATAACGGTACCGGCCGACACAAGCAAACGCAAGGCCGTGCCCCAGGCCACCATTTTTGTTCGGTTAAACCGGATGAGCAGCCCTTGCAAAAAACGACGCCAGGCAATCGCCGCGCTCCACAAGGTCATAATTTGCAGACCGGGCTGCACCCAGGTTGCAACTTCTTCCGGGATGTCCAGCCAGCCCTTGATGACGATGTCAAATACAGGGGTGAAGGCGATGAGGATGGTGACGGCCGTTAACAAAATCATCCAATGAATCGTAAACCGCCGCACCAACAAATAAGAGGCCCGATCCTTCACCAGCGCCGTCGAAGTCGCCAACAAATTGATGATTGGACTTTCAATCGTCACCGATAAACTAATTACCAAACCGGCCGCCGCCAGCATCACTACCTCATTCGGCAGCCGGTTAATCATCGCGCTAATCGTCGGCCCTTCGGCCGTCATCAACAGCCAACTGGCAAAAAGCGGTAACCAAAACCAAAAAATATCACGTTGACGCATAAGGAATCCTGTGGGCAAGTGTGCAAGTTTGCGTGTATGCAAGTATGCAAGTGGCAAGTTTGCAAGGTGGCGTTTTGCAAACCTGCAAACCTGCAAACTTGCA
>JANTGY010000383.1 GCA_024762695.1 Anaerolineae bacterium | reverse complement strand
TAGAGGATGGAGCTAGAGATAGAGGGCGCTTCCTCTCGCTCTAACCTCTAGCTCTTGCTACAGAGGTTTTTATGGCTGTAATGCGACCAGCGGGCGATTTTGACCGCAGTTATGAACAAGATATGTCGGTTATCCGACAGCGATGGCAGTGGGCGGCGTTGATTTTGTCGCTGGCGGCGTTGTTTGCGCTGCCTTATTATGCATCGGAATCAACCGTATCGCTGGCGAACCGGATTGGCATTGCCATTATTGCCGTGCAAGGGTTGAACATTCTCACTGGCTACACCGGGCAGATATCGCTGGGACAGGCGGCGTTTATGACGGTGGGCGGCTATATTTCAGCGCTGTTGGTGGGGCAGGCGGGCTGGAGCTTTTTCATGGCTTTGCCAGTGGCGGCGTTGGGCGCGGGGCTGATTGGGCTTATTTTTGGCTTGCCGTCGCTGCGCGTGAAGGGGTTTTATTTGGTGATGGCGACGCTGAGCGCCCAATTTATCATCCCCTGGTTTACGCGCAATGTGTACAAAGATGTGTTGGACGGAGCGCAGGGCATCGTCGTGCCGGTTCCGGTGATTAAGCTGCCGGTCATTGCCAATCAATGTTTTTTGGGGACGACGTTTGACGGCGAGTTGGGGCAATGCCTTTACCGTTTTGCCACGCCCAATGAGTTTATTCACATTACGCTGGCTGTTTTGGTTGTCAGCACGATTATCGCCTTGAATATCTCGCGCAGCCGATTGGGACGAGCCTTTATTTCGATTCGGGATAATGATTTGGCGGCGGAACTGCTGGGGATTAACCCGTTTACGTATAAATTACGGGCGTTTTTTATTGCGGCGGTGTATGCAGGTGTGGCCGGGGCGCTGCTGGCGCATAATTTACGCCACATCAATTCGCAAACGGTGGGCCTGGTGGATTCGATTTTGTTTATGGGGATGCTGGTTTTGGGCGGCCTGGGCAGTAATCTGGGGCCATTTTTTGGGGCGACGGTGGTGATTTTGTTGGAGGAGTTGGCGACGGTGATGACGCCGATCGTGATTACGCTTTTGCCGAATAATGCGACCGGGGCGGCCGCGGCTTTGCGTCCCTTGATTTTTGGGTTTGCGTTGATGGTGTTTTTGATTTTTGAGCCGCGCGGATTGTCGTATCGTTGGACGGTGATGAAGGCGGCCTGGCGGTTACGGCCGTATGCGCGATAACGACGCCGGATCAAGAAATAAACGGATTAGTGTCTTTTTCAAGGAGGTGATTTAGAAAGAACAGCTTAATACAATCAGTTTCAACCGATAGTTCAGCAATTAGCAGCGAGGAGAAGATAAAATGAAAAAGTTAGCGTTCATTCTTTTATTTGTATTGTTGGGAGCCTTTGTCCTGGTTTCCTGTGGCAGCCCGGCGGAAGAGCCAACGGCCGTTCCTGAACCAGTTGTTGAAGAACCGGCCGTTGAAGAGCCAGCCGCCGAACCCGTTGAAGAGCCAACCGAGGCGCCGATGGAAGAACCGGTTGAAGAACCGACCGAAGCGCCGATGGAAGAGCCAACGGCCGAACCGATGGAAGAGCCGGAACCCGAACTCCGCACCGACGGACTCGAAGGCGAAACCATTACCTTCTACCATTTCGGCGACCTCTCCGGCCCCTACGCAGCCATCACCGGGCCGCTGATTCGCGGCATGGAAGACGCCGTCGCCGCCATTAACGATGCGGGCGGCATTCGCGGCGCAAACATAGAGATTCAGTTCTCCGATACCGGCGGCAGCGTCGAAGAAGCCGTCGCCGCCTATGACCGTTTTACTGGCGCCGACGACAACATCCTCATGGTCATCACCTACGGCTCTGGCGAAGTAGAAGCGCTCGCCAGCCGCTTTGCTGAAGACCAAATCCCCAGCCTCTCCGCCGGTTTGAGCGCGCAAGGCTTTTACGGCCCTGATTCGGGTTACGTCTTTGGCCTTGGCCCCATTTATCCCGATCAATTTGGCGCTTTCCTTGATTATGCCGTCGCCAATTGGGCCGACATCAAGCCCGAAAGCGCCGGCGATGAAATCAAATTGGCCTACTTAAGCTGGCCCGGCGCCTTCGGACAAGGCGCACTCAGCGATGAAGCTGTGGCCTACGCCGAAAGCCTGGGCGTCGAAATCGTCGCCAACGAGCAGTTCGATTTGTCGCCGACAGCCGACACAACCACGGCGCTGTTGAATGCGCAGGCGGCTGGCGCCAATGTCATCTGGACCAATACGCTGGCTTTTGGCCCGGCGGCGTTGATGAATGGCCTGGGCGCGTTGGGCTTGCAAGGCGAATTCCTTCTGGCTGGCGATAACTGGGCGATGGATTTGGCGACTTACGCCTTTGTTTCCGACCCGGCGTTGGCCGTTGGCCTGGTTGCCCCGTTCCCCTACCTCTGGTGGAACGATGCCGACCATCCGGGCGTTCAGTACGCGGAAGAACTGTTCGCCGCCAATGAGCGCGGCGTGGGCGATCACAATGTGGGTTATTTGCTGTTGGTGGCCGGTGTAGATGTGGCGGTACAGGCTATCGAAAAGGCCATCGACGAGGTTGGCTTTGATGCGCTGACCGGCGCCGATGTCCACCGCGCCTTAACGGAAATGGGACCATACGAAGGGCTAGAAGGTGTGATCTTCCTTGATTATTCCAATGGCAGCCGTTCGCCGCATGTGACCCAAATTCGCCAGATTCAGGGCGGGCCGGATGCGTTTAATGTGTTGCAAGATTGGACCGATACGCCGGATTTACGGCCGTCTAACTAGCTAGAGCGAGAGCAAGAGCTAGAGGAAGAACATCCCTCTAGCTCTTGCTCCATCCTCTATCCTCTTATGTTAAAAATCAATAACATCGAAGTTGTTTACAGCGACGTCATTTTGGTGCTGCGCGGCGTAACGCTGGAGGTGGGCGAAGGGCAGATTGTCTCTTTGCTGGGCGCCAATGGCGCGGGCAAGACGACGACGCTCAAGGCAATTTCCGGCCTGCTGCTGCGCGAGGATGGGGCGGTGACGCGGGGCAGCGTGGAGTTTGACGGCCGTCGCCTGGACAAATTAGCCGCCGAAGAAGTGACACGGTTGGGCATCGCCCAGGTATTAGAAGGGAGGCGATTATTTCAGCATCTGACAACCGAGGAGAATTTGCTGACCGGCTCCCTGATTCGCTCAGATCGGGCAGGGATCAAACGCACATTGGAACAAGTGTATGAATACTTCCCGGCGCTGCCCGCGCTGCGGAACAAGACGGCCGGTTACCTTTCCGGCGGCGAGCAGCAAATGGTGGCGATTGGTCGGGCGCTGATGGCCCAGCCGCGCCTATTGCTGCTAGATGAACCGTCATTGGGGCTGGCCCCGCTGTTGGTGCAGGCGATTTTTGACATGATCAAACGCTACAACCAGGAGACGGGCGTTTCAATTTTATTGGTGGAGCAGAACGCGAATGTGGCCTTGCAGGCGGCTGACACTGCCTATGTGATGGAGAACGGCCGTATCGTCCTCGACGGCCCCGCCGACCAACTGGCCCAAAATGCCGACATCAAAGAGTTCTATCTAGGCTTAACACAGGTGGGGGAGCGTAAGAGCTACCGCGACGTGAAACATTACAAACG
>JANTGY010000382.1 GCA_024762695.1 Anaerolineae bacterium | reverse complement strand
CCAATCACCGAATTCCCCTTCTTCACCTTCCTCTACGGCGACCTGCATGCCCACATGATCAGCCTGCCGCTGCAAGTTTTGGCGTTGGGCTGGGCAGTGTCGTTGGCATTGGGGGCTAGAGACTGGAGACTGGGGACTGGAGACAAGAATTCCTCATTCCTCATCCCTCATTCCTCATTCCTGATTGGCGGCATCGCCATTGGCGTTTTACGGGCCACGAATACATGGGATTGGCCGACGTATCTGGTGATTGGCGGGTTGGCGATTGTGTATGCGGTGTGGAAGGGAAACGGCCGTTTCTCCCTCCCCGCTCTAGGTCAAATCATCGTCTTAATCAGCCTGCTTACCGGGCTGTCCATCCTCACTTTTTGGCCCTTCGCCGACAACTACGGCGTCGGTTACGCCAGCTTCAAACTGTGGCCCGGCTCCTACACCCACGTCGGCAACTACCTTGCCATTTACGGCCTCTTCCTCTTCTTCATCCTCACTCATCTCGCCCGCGAATTCCGCGATTGGACGCGCGGCTGGAGTTACGACAGCCTGCGCCGCGCCGAACCCATCGGCATCTGGCTCATCATCGCTTTGGTCGGTTATGTAATTGGCCTGCTGATTTTGCTGGCTAAAGGCTACCTCATCGCCCCCATTGTTCTCACATTGGTCATCGCCGCCGGGCTGCTGGGATTACGCCCCAGCCTGCCAACCGAACGCCGCATCACGCTCATCCTCATTGCCGCCGGGCTGTTCCTCACCCTATTTGTAGAGGTGTTCGTCCTGGACGGCGATATTGGCCGGATGAATACGGTGTTTAAGTTTTACATGCAGGTGTGGTTGTGGTTTAGCGTGGTGGGGGGGGTAACGGCCGTTTCCGCCTGGCCAACCATCCGCCAAAAACAAACCATCCGCAAGGCGTGGCAAATCGCGCTAATTTTACTTGTCGCCGCCGCCGCCCTTTATCCCATCCTGGCGACCAAAGCCAAATGGGACATCCGCATGAGCAAAGAGGCTCCCCACACCCTCAACGGCATGGCCTTCATGCCCTACGTCGAATACAGCGACAACGGTCAAATTGTGCCGCTCGAATTCGATTCCGAAGCCATCCAATGGATGCACCGCAACATCGAAGGCTCGCCCGTCATCGCCGAAGCCCACAGCGGCAATCCTTATCGCTCCATCGGCAACCGCATCGCCATGTACACCGGCCTGCCCGCCATCGTCGGTTGGGATTGGCACCAACGCCAGCAGCGCGCCGTCCTGCCTGGTACGCTCGTCAGTTCGCGCATTGAAGACGTTAACCGGCTCTACAACACGGCCGATGCCAACGAAGCGCTTGCCTTACTCGACAAATACAATGTCAGCTACATTTATGCCGGACAGCTAGAATGGGTTTACTACAGCCCAGAAGGTCTGAATAAATTCGACCGCATGGTTGAAGCGGGCTATTTAGAAGAAGTTTACCGTAACGAAGGAACAAGCATTTATAAAGTAATAAAACGTAAAACGTAACCAAGTTATTACGTTTTACGCTTTACGTTTTACTAAACCATGCCTTTATCTGATATTTTTGCCGCAATTCGCTGGTGGGCCGCCCTGATGATCATTGGCGCGGCAGCCACGCCGTTCACCCTCTACCTGTTCCGCCGTCTACCCGATCGCGGCTATGCTTTCGTCAAACTCGTCGGACTGCTCATCGTCAGCTACCTGTTCTGGATATTGGGCAGTCTGGGCATTGTAGGCAACAATCTGGGCGGCATTTTGTTGGCGCTGCTCATTCTGGTTGGCCTTTCTTACTGGGCGGCCAAGCGACTAGCGCCTAGCGACTACGAGACCAATCTCCAATCTCCAATCTCCAGTCTCCAAACTTGGCTAAATACCAACAAAAACCAAATCCTCATTACCGAACTGCTGTTCGCCACTTTGTTCATCCTTTGGGTGTGGGTGCGGGCGCAAAATCCGGCCATCACGGCTACGGAAAAGCCGATGGAGTTTGCCTTCTTAAACGGAATTGGCCGCAGCCCCGCTTTTCCGCCGGTTGATCCCTGGCTGTCGGGGTTTGCCATCAGCTACTATTATTTTGGCTATGTGATGGTGTCGGTGATTGCGCGGTTGGCTGTTGTGGCGGAGCCGATTGCCTTTAATTTGGGGATTGCCTGGCTGGTTGCGGGGACGGGCACGGCCGCTTTCGGACTCGTTTATAATTTGATTCACCGGGGAGGCACGGAGAGCGCAGAGAAGAAGAGGTCGGCATTGATTTTGGGACTTGTTGCCGCCATCGCACTGCCCCTGGCCGGTAATTTGGAAGTTGGGCTAGAAGTTCTGCACGCCAATGACGTCGGCTCTGACCAGTTCTGGCAATGGCTGGACGTGCGCGATTTGAACGGCCCCGCCGAAATTGCCGAAAGCCCCCGCTACCAAACCAGCGGTTGGTGGTGGTGGCGCTCTTCTCGCGTCATCCACGAATATCACCTCTCTGGCCGCCCCGAAGAAGGTCTGGAACCCATCGCCGAATTCCCCGGCTTTAGCTTTGCTCTAGGCGATATGCACCCCCATGTGCTGGCGCTGCCGTTTGCCTTTTTGAGCCTGGCGGTGGCGTATTTGTGGTATATGGAGACTAGAGATTGGAGACTAGAGATTAGAGACCGCGCTTTTTCAATCTCCAGTCTCCCGTCCCCCGTCTCAAAGCCTCTTTTGCTTTTCACTGCGCTCCTCCTCGGCGGCCTTTCTTTCCTCAACACCTGGGATGTGTTAATTCATTTATTTATCGTGTTGGGCGCCTTTTTGGTGGGGCGGTGGCAGGCGCAAGGCTGGGATAAATCCTTGCTGCCGGAAACCGGCAAACTAGCCATTTGGCTGATTTTTCCGGCAATTATTTTGTATTTACCGTTCTATTTGGGCTTTCGTTCCCAAGCTGGGGCGCCATACTTGCTGCCCATGCTGATGCGGCCTACGCGCCTGGCGCATTTCTTGATTATTTTTGGGATACCGTTGTTTAGCGTCACGATTTTGGTCGTTGGACTGGCTGTAAAAAGGCGATTCCGATTCTGGCGCGTGGGTGTGGTTACGGCCGTTTCCCTCCTCCTGGCTCTTCTCCTGCTCATGCTGTTCCTGGGCTGGATCATTGCCGCCAGCCCTGAAGGCGCGGGGCGCATCATTCCCCTGGCCGATGAGTTGGGTCTCACCCTGCCTGTTCGCCCGGAAGGATTGGCCTTTGGTTGGGGAATGACGGCCGTCTTCGCCATCCTCCCCGCCGTCATCCAGGCTAAACTCGCCTATCCCGCCACAACGCTGCTCTTACTAGGTCTGCTTGCTCTCATCATCATGACACTTGCCAATGATGGGAAAGAAGGCGCACCCGCTCACCCGCCCGCCCGTTCACCTCTGCCCTTCGTCCTGTTGCTCATTGCCGCCGGCGCGCTGCTCACCCTGGGGCCAGAATTCGTCTATTTGCGCGACAATTTTGGAATGCGCTTGAACACCATCTTCAAGTTCTACTATCAAGCCTGGGTCATGTTTGGCGTAGCAGCGCTGTTTGCGCTCGATTATTTGTGGCGCGAAATGAAAGCGGCCGGATTCGTCGCTGCCATCGGGTATGGATTCGCTCTGGCCGTCGCTTTGAT
>JANTGY010000381.1 GCA_024762695.1 Anaerolineae bacterium | reverse complement strand
GGATGACGCTGGCGGTGGGTAAGGCGTTGGCGATGGAGATGGTGTTGAACGGCCGTAACCTCTCCGCCGACGAAGCGTATAAATTTGGCCTGATCAATCGCGTCGTCCCCGCCGAGGTTTATTTGGATGAGGCGATTAAGTTAGCCGGTGAATTGGCCGCCCGCGCCCCCGTCGCCCTGCGCTTGGCGAAAGAAGCGATCAACGCCGTCTACGAAATGTCGCTGCAAGCCGGGCTGGCCCACGAACGCCGCCTCTTCTACATGCTCTTCAGCACCGAAGACCAAAGCGAAGGGATGGACGCCTTTATCAACAAGCGCAAACCATCCTGGCAAGGCAAATAGCCAATACCCAATTACCAATTACTAATAACCAATTACCAATTACAAATTATCCTCATGCCCTCCCTCCACCCAATCATCCCCCCCCTTCTGGCCTGGTGGGACGCCGGACACGCCGCGCTGCCCTGGCGGGAAAATCGCACGCCGTATATGGTTTGGGTGTCGGAAATTATGCTGCAACAAACGCAGGTAACGGCCGTCATCCCCTACTACGAGCGTTGGCTGGCCCGCTTCCCCACCGTCGCCGATTTAGCCGCCGCACCATTGGGCGATGTATTGAAGTTGTGGGAAGGGCTGGGCTATTACAGCCGGGCACGCAACCTACATGCGGCGGCGCAAAAGGTGATGGCTGAGTTTGACGGCCGTTTGCCAGAGACAGTCGAGGAACTGCAAAAACTGCCCGGAATCGGTCGCTACACCGCCGGGGCGATTGCCTCCATCGTCTTCAACCAGCCCGCGCCCATTCTCGATGGCAATGTGATTCGCGTTTTCAGCCGTCTGACCGATTTGCCTGACGATGTGACAACGACGGCGGCCAAAAAGAAACTGTGGCAGATGGCCTCTGATTTGGTTCCAACCGAACGGCCCGGCGACTTTAACGAAGCGTTGATGGAGTTAGGCCAGCAAGTTTGTTTGCCCAAACGACCGCACTGCCTGCTTTGCCCGCTCTCCCCGCATTGCCTGGCGCGGCAGCGGGGGACGCAGTTGGAACGGCCAGTACGGCCGCCACGCAAACGCACACCCCACTACGATGTGACGGCGGGCGTGATTTGGCGGCAGCCCGGCCCAGCTTTTACGAACCAGACGGAATTTTTGATTGCGCAACGGCCGTTAGACGGCTTGTTGGGCGGCTTGTGGGAATTCCCCGGCGGTAAGCAGGAAAAAGGCGAATCTTTGCCCGAAGCGCTCAAACGGGAAATTCAAGAGGAATTGGGGATGGATATTGAGGTGGGGAGCAATTTAACCGTCGTGCAGCACGCCTACACCCATTTCCGCATCACGCTGCACGCTTTCCACGCCGTCCATCTAAACGGCAAGCCGCAGCTTCTCGGCGTCGCCGACTACGCCTGGATCACGTTGAACGATCTGGACAACTATGCCTTTGCCGTCACCGACCAGAAGATCATCGCCGCGCTGCGAGAGGAAGCGGTAAATGGAGATTAGCGATTTTAGATTATCTAGCCACAAATTAACACAGATTTGCGCGGCGGGGGTAGACAGATGTTTTATAGTCAGTTAAATCTTCTGAAGATCATCATGGCCGGTATTGGATTGTCCTTAATGGTCATCAATTGTCAACCAACGACCGATGAACTTAACCCAACAATAATTATTGAAAAAACACCTAATGAACCAACAGAGACTCTGCCGCCAGTAGCCTCCATAGCTACCACATCAGCTACCACATCCCCAAGCGAGCAATCACCTACGCCAATGTCTGCTCTATCGCCAACCAATGCGCCAACCAATGCGCCAACGCTCTTGCCGACCTCAACTCCTTTACCTACTGAAACACTCTCGCCAACTCCTTGGCCGACATTGCCGTCGGATGAAGCGATTAACCAAGTAATGTCTTTGTTAGTCGATAACCAAAATCCTGATTGTTTGCTTCCTTGTTGGTGGGATGCGACTCCAGGCCAAACGAATTGGCAAAATATCAAACCATTTTTAGATTCAATTGCGACTAAGGTTAGGACAACTTCTTGGGGAGCATCAGTAACATTGCCATTGCCTGAATCTATTGCGGTAACAGGTTTTGATTACAATGTAGTATATGTTTGGAATTCGTTTGGCATCATTAACGAAATTGATATAGATTTAATTAACATCCCTGGGTATGATGCAAAAACAATGGTAGGGCTTTATGGTATTCCAGATGAAGTTTGGTTAGCCACAATTGCTGAGCCACGGGAAGGCGTTTTACCTTTTCAATTGATAATTGTTTATCAACAGCAAGGAATTAGTTTTCGTTACTACGTAGACGCAACCAAGCATAATGAGATAATAACAGCTTGTTTTGAACCAGGAATTGAAATGGAAAGACCTGATTTATTTCCGGCTGGCCCCAAAATTTATGTCTGGGAGCCAGGCCAACACAAGTCAATTGAAGAAATCTCCCTTATTCCCGGCGAAACATACTATCCATTGGCAGATAAAACTGATTTAACGCCTGAAACGCTCCATAAGAAGTTCACAAATCCCAATGAGCATCCTTGTATTGATACATTGGCAGATCTATGGCGAGATTACTAACATGGGTTTTCCTTTATTGGGCTTAAACCTGTTTTCAGCGGCATCAATATGCTTTCTTTTCGACATTGCCCAATGAGAAAGTATCAAATAATAAAGCTGGACTCCAACGCCTCGCGCTTTCAATTATGAATTACTACGAGATCGCGAATGTGGATATTTATATGTAGTATAATCCGTGTAAATAAATGGGTATCTATGGCAAAATTTGGCTCTACTGAGTCTCAACAACGCCTACTTCACCCAGGCGGTGAAATAGCAAACGTCAAAGTCGTGCAGGATAAGGCGTTCGTATTTGGCGGCGGGGGCTATGAGTTTGAAGAAGCCGTCGTCCACAACAACGAGCCAATCCCCATTTTGCGACCAATCGTAAAAAGCGGTGGCCGCCGGGTAATCGGGGGAACGCGCCTGGATGATTTGGGTCTGGTTGGCCTTGATGTCGTGGAGGTGGATGTTCCAGACGTCTTCCGGGGGATCGGTGCGTATGACGGCGACGAGGTAACGGCCGTTTCCCCCCACAGCAATCGGCGGAATACCAGCCGGCGTAAGCAAAGTCGGATACCCCAACGGTGCATCATCCAATTGCAGCCGCAAACTGAGCGCGCCGGTCGCCATATCGTAGGCAAAAATATTGTATTTGCCGCTGGCCCCGCGAATTTCTGGCCCAGCCAGAAAAAGTAAGCCGGGAATCGTTGGGTGGGGCAGAATGTAAGCGATGCTGGGCGTGCCGGTTTGGGGATCGTTGAGAACGGCCGTTAAATCATCCGCGTCCAGCAAAATCTGGGGAACTCCCTCATCCACATCGGCCATAACCAGTTCCATTTGCGGCGTGTAGCGGATGTAGCCATAGGTATCTTCATCCAGCCAGAATGGGGCGAAGCCGGAGCCGATAGTTTGCATTTGCAGCTCTTCTTCATCGGCTAACGCTATTTCTGAGCCAGATGTGATGAGAATGGTACGGCCGTTTGGCGCCCAGACCATAAAATCCAGCAGTTCAGAGACTGGGCAGCCTATCTCATCGCAGTTTTCCCAATCCAGCCAGCTAAATATGGTGCG
>JANTGY010000380.1 GCA_024762695.1 Anaerolineae bacterium | reverse complement strand
CCCAGCTAAAATGTGTCGCTATCCGTTCCCTGGCCCCGGCGGCCAGTCGTTCCCGGTCAGCCTGATTTTGCAGCAGATGGATTAAATCGGCCGTCAGCCCAGCAACATCGCCCGAAGGACGCAGTAAACCGGAACGGCCGTGCGCCACATATTCCGTCACCTGCCCCACCGCCTCAGCCACAACCGGTACCCCCGCCGCCAACATATCAGCCAATTTCACCGGACACTTAGCCCGGTTCAACAACGTATCTTCCATCAAATAAACGCCCACATCGGCCGCTTGCAACAGGGCTGGCAGCGCTTCCGGCTCCACCCAGCCCGCGTCTTCGACCGAATCGGTCAATCCAGCGGCGGCCAGTTGCTGCCGAAATTGGGCCGCATCATCTTCATACAATCCCGCGCCCACAAGAGAGATAGTAAGGTTGGGAACGGCCGTCTTCGCCCCCCGCAAAATTTCCACCAACCGCCCCGTATCAAATTCAAATAATCGACTGTACACCAGGAGGATGGGCGGGTGAGCGGGTGAGCGGGTGGGCGGGTGAGAAAGTTCTCCACTACCGCGAATCCCAGGGCCATTTGGCGCATAAATCACGCGCTCCGGCAATACGCCCATGCTCAGCGCAATCGTCTCCAACGCGCGGCTGGCAACTGTCAAAGCGTGATTATGTTGCATCCCCCAGCGTTCTTGCCAGGCAAAAACGCGCTTTTGCAGCGGCGAATACGCCCCCAACGCATTCCAGCCGCCCCAACCCTCCCAATCGTCCGTGTCCATAACCAGACGGAGGCGATGACGATAGAACCGCCACAAATACCACCCCGCCATCCCGCTGTACGCCTTCGGCTTAAAGCAGTGGACGACATCTGGCTGCCAGGCCAGCGTTTCGCGGACAAGGCGGCGGGCAATGCCCGGCGTTCCGCCGCGCAAAGGGATGTAGCGCATCTCCACGCCATCTTCCGACCAACTTTTATCCGCCTCTTGCGGCGTTTGCCAGGGCGGCATAATCAGCCGCACAGCATGGCCGCGCGCGACCAATTCGCGGGCCAAACTAAAGGCGCGGCTGCGCATCGTTTTGTTGGGATGCAGCCCAAATGGGCCGACCATGGCAATTCGCATACGTTTCATTTTATCACGGCCCCGCCTGCCACCACATGATACGGCCGTCGCTCGCCACTTCAATTGTTCCCAAATCGTCCGTCCGTAAAACGGCCGCGCCAATGTCCTGGGCGCGCTGCAGCATTTCCGGAGCCGGATGACCGAAATTATTATCCGCGCCCACCGAAATCGTGATGATTTGCGGCCGTACCGCTTCCAAAAATTCCAGACTGCTTGAACTTTTGGAACCATGATGCCCCGCCTTGAAAACCAACGCATCCAATGGCACAGCCCGCGACAACATCGCCTTCTCACCCTTTTCCTCGGCGTCGCCGGTAAAAACAAATGTAAAATCGCCATAAACCAGCCGCATGGACACTGAATTTTCATTGCGCTCATCGGGCAGCAAATCTTCGCCGGGATGCAGAATTTCCAGGCGCACGCCATCCTCAATCACAATAGTTTCACCAGCCAGCGCCCGGCGCACCGGCGTACCGGCTTCTTCTGCCGCCAGCAAAACCGCATCGTAAATCGGCGATTCGCCCATCCCCTGACCATTGGAAATCAGTTGGCCGACGCGATACCGCTCAAACACGCCGGCCAACCCAGAAATATGGTCGGCGTCGGGATGGGTGGCGATCATCAAATCGATTTCTTTGTCCCAAAAGGGGATACGCCGCCCCAATTCATCGTTCAAAACGCTGGGATAGTAGCCGCCGTCCACTAAAATTTGCCGTCCACTGGGCGTTTGGATGAAGGTGGCGTCGCCTTGCCCCACATCAATAAAAACAATGTGTAAATTGCCATCCGGCTGAGAAGCGCTCCAGCCAACAGTAAGAATGGCGGCCAGGACACTCAATCCCAAAGCCACGCGTTGGGTGAGATTTTGCCGAAGAACGGCCGTTACCCTCTCTCTTTTCTCTGGTTCCTGTTTCGCCAGCCACGTGACCGCACCAATAACGGCATAGATGATGATGACGGCCGTCGTTGTCATCTCAATCGGCACGGC
Source organism: Anaerolineae bacterium (assembly GCA_024762695.1). Taxonomy (GTDB): domain Bacteria; phylum Chloroflexota; class Anaerolineae; order Promineifilales; family Promineifilaceae; genus JACKCC01. The sequence continues at coordinate 1,553 of JANTGY010000380.1, read as the reverse complement.
CGCGCCAGGCACAGCCGCAAACAAGCGCACCAAACCAATCGTGTAGGCCAAAAACAGCCAGGCAATCCAGCCCAAAAATTGGCCGACGGCGGGGACAACCATCCCCGTCAACGTCGCCAAGCCGCCCCAAACCATCACGCCCGGCTGAGCCGGCAAAATCAGCGCATTAGCCGGTAAACTGATGAGCGACAGTTGGCCAAAGTAAGCCATCATCATGGGCAACGTTAATACCTGCGCCGCCAGCGTGATGAGAACCGATTCGGTGATGACGCCCATAACGGCCCGCACCGTCTGCCGATTGAACCAACGCAGCAAACGCCGCCGCGTCCAACGGGCAAACGGGTCGGCGTACAACATCAGCCCCAACGTAGCGGCAAAGCTGAGTTGAAATCCGACATCCCACAACGTGAACGGATTGATGAGCGTCATGACAAATCCGGCTACAAAAAGGGAAGCGTAGGCGAAATTCGGCCGTCCCAGCAGCCGATTAGCGATGAGATAGATGCCGCCCATTATCGCCGCCCGCACTACCGACGCATCGGCTCCGACAAGAACCGTGTACAACGCGATGCCCATCATGGCGAAAATAACAGCCCCACGCCGCGACAAAAACGGCTCGCTGACACGCACCAAAATGGCAATCAAAATGGCGATGTTGAAACCTGATATGGCGATGATGTGCGTCATCCCGGTGTTACGAAAATCGTCGGCCAGGTCGGGAGCCAACCCGTTATCATTGCCCAAAAGGATGCCACTGAGCAAAGCGGCCTGCGGTTCGGGGATAAGGCGATTGATCGCCGTTTGCGCCCGCGCTTTGAAGGCAAAAATGGCTTGATAAAGCGGGCGGCCCGCATTTTCGGCCAAAACAGTCAACTGCGGCGTGTTGACCAGACTGTGGATGCCTTGCCGGGCCAGGTAATCTTTGTAGCTAAAATCTTCCCATTCGGGCGGGGTTTCTAAACGGCCGTGTATCTCCAGCCGCGCCCCATAAGGAATCGCAGGGTAGCGGAAAGCGCGCACCAACACATCGCCGGTGACGGGCTGTTCGCTGCCATCGGGCAGCGTCAGGCTCTCCACGCGGACGCGCAAGTTTGTGAAACGGTCGCGGACATCGGGTTCGTCTACAACCAAACCGGTCAAGGTCATGGTTTCAGAGTCGTTGTAGTAAGCAATATGGGATGAAGTGATGCGGGGCACGGCCGTTACATATCGCCCGCCGCCCATTCCCAAAGCGGCCACGCTAAACAGGGCCAGGCTTACCGACGCACGCCGCCGCAACAGCGCCCCGCCCAAAAACCCAACCGCGCCCACCGTTAACCAAATGGAAAGCGTCCAATCCAGACTCGCCGCCAACCAAATTCCCACCAACCAGGCAATGCCAAAATAAACGGCCGTCATACCGGCAAACCATACCGTTTTCTAAGCCTGTTGGCAACTCCAATTCCCTCTCGGAGTGCAGAGGAGACAACACGGGCAATTGCCCACCATCAAATAAATGAAAATGACTGCTGCTGTAGGGCAAGATGTTATCTTGCCCGGACAAGTTAACAACT
>JANTGY010000379.1 GCA_024762695.1 Anaerolineae bacterium | reverse complement strand
GAAATCCGCCAGATTTTGGGCGATGAGGCCGAGTTGTTCATGTCGTATTACGATGTGAGCGAGCGGGGCAATTGGGAGGGCAAGAATATCCTCAACGTGCCGCGCCCTTCTGATGCGGATGAGATGACGGGGCGGCTGGCCCCATCGCGCCAGAAATTGCTGGCCGTACGGGCGCAGCGGGTCTGGCCGGGACTGGATGACAAGGTGTTGACATCCTGGAACGGGTTGATGCTGGCCGCTTTTGCCGAGGCGGGACGAGCCTTGCAACGGCCGGATTACACCGAAATCGCCTCTCGCAACGCCATTTTCCTGTATGAAACGATGCGGACGGCGGACGGCCGTCTGCTTCGCACCTGGAAGGCGGGGGCGCAGGCCAAATACAACGCTTATCTGGAAGATTATGCCTATCTGGCCGATGGTTTGTTGGCGCTGTATCAGAATACGTTTGACGGCCGTTGGTTTAGCTGGGCGCAGGAGTTAGCCGAGATGATGCTGACCCATTTTGCCGATGAAGAAAATGGCGGCTTTTTTGACACCTCGGACGACCACGAGGAGCTATTTCACCGGCCCAAAGACGTGCAGGACAATGCCACGCCCAGCGCTAACGCAATGGCGGCGGGGGTGTTGTTGAGGTTGAGTTTGTACACGGGCGACGGCCGTCAGTGGGACATGGCCGAACAAGCCGTCTCTGCCCTGTACGAAGCGATGGCCCAGCAGCCGGCCGGGTTCGCCCATTGGTTGTCAGCCGCCGCCTTCATCTTGGGCGAGCCGCAAGAAGTCGCCATTGCCGGCGATCATGGTTTAGAAGATACGGAGGCGTTGATTACGGCCGTTTTTGCTCAGTATCGGCCCCATCAAGTCGTCGCCGTGGGCGGCAGCGGCAAAACGATTCCGCTGTTGGATGACCGCGAATTCATTGATGGTAAGGCGACAGCTTACGTTTGCCGCCGTTTTGTTTGTCAGCGGCCGGTCACATCGCCGGAGGCGTTGCTAGAGCAATTGGCGTAGGTCAAGTTTGCAAACTTGACTTACATTTTCGGAGTGAAATATGCTGCCCATTTTTGCTGATTTTTTGGATAGACTGGAAGCGATGCACGCCGCCATCGAAAAAGCTGTTGCTGGGTTGCCCTTGGAGGCATTGGATTGGCGGCCTGGTTTGGAAATGAATTCAATAGCGGTTCTGGTAGCGCACACGGCCGGGGCGGAGCGTTATTGGATTGGCGATGTGGCCGGGCAAGAGCCATCGGGCCGGGTGCGGGAGGCGGAATTTGAGGTGGCGGGGGTGGAAACGGCCGTCCTCCTCACCCGTTTACAAGACGTCTTAACCCATTCGCGCACTGTTCTGGAGTCGTTGACATTGGCTGATTTGGAACAAGAAAGAGTGTCGCCGCGAGACGGCCGTGTCTTCACCGTTGGTTGGGCTTTGCTGCATGGCTTGGAACATACAGCTTTGCACACCGGCCATATCCAGATGACGCGCCAGATGTGGGATAATGTAAACTAACAGCTAACAGCTAGCAGCTAACGGCTAACAGCTAATGGAGGATGCAATGAGTCTTGATCCCCAATTAGAAAAACAATTACGTCATGTTTGGTTCAAAGGTCTGAACAAATTCATGCTGCTCATGTGGCGGTTGGGTTTGGGGCCGATGATAAACATGTGGCCGGATGGGTTTGGCCGGATTATGGTGTTGACCAACACCGGCTGGAAAACTGGGCTGCGCCGCCGCACGCCGGTCAACTATGCCAACGTGTTTGGCGAGATTTACTGCGTTGCCGGATTCGGCAAAGTTGCTCATTGGTATAAAAATATCCAGGCTGACCCCAATGTAGAAATTTGGCTGCCCGATGGCTGGTGGACGGCCGTTGCCGAAGATGTATCCGACGTCGAAAACCGCGCCTTCCTCATGCGCGAAGTGATGATTGCCAGTGGCTTTGCCGCGCCCGCCTTCGGCATTCATCCCAAAACAATGAGCGACGAAGAAATCGCCGAAATCACGGCCGATTACCGCCTCATCCACATCCGCCGCACAGAAGCCCGCACCGGCCCCGAAGGCCCCGGCGACCTGGCCTGGGTCTGGCCGGTAGCTACGCTCCTTCTGCTGGTATTCCGACGCAAGAAGCAATAAGATTCAAGGCTCCAAGTCTTGCTGGCAAACTTCAAATCACTGTGCCGTCGGGAATGACGGCATTTTTAGGCACAATCACAATCCCCTCGCGCGAGATCCAGTTATCATGCTCTTCATCGGGGCGGTCGGGCAAATTGCGGATAATGACACTGCGGCCAATGCGCGCATTTTTATCAATGATTGCGCCTTGAATAACGGAATCGGGGCCAATGCCAATGTTTGGTTTGCCCGGCTGCCACCATTCGCCAACTTCTTCCGGGTTTTCATAATAATCGGCTCCCATCATTAACGTCCGTTCAATGGTAACGCCGTTGGCAATAATGCTGCGTAAGCCAATTACAGAATTGCGTATAGTCGCTTCCTGGATGCGGCAGCCATCGGCCAGTAATACATTAACCAGACTGCCGCCCTGCAATTTGGAACCAGCCAGAAAACGTGGCCGGGAATAAATGGGATGTTCCGGATCATACAAATTAAATTTGGGTAAAGGCGAGGCCATATCCAAATTCACCTCATAAAAACGGCGCATCGTTCCAATATCTTCCCAATAGCCGTCAAAAATGTATCCTTTGACCTTGCTGCTTTCAATAGCGGAAGGAATGATGTGGCGGCCAAAATCGCTGCCCTCATTTTCTGACAGCATATGGAGCAATGTTTCGGTCTTAAATAAATAGATGCCCATTGACGCCATAAGCGGTTTATCCGGGTTATCGCCGCTTTCCAATCGCGCGATTTCAGCGGGGTCTTGCGGTTTTTCTACAAATTCAGTGATGAAATTCTCGTCGTTCAGTTTCAAGATGCCTAGACTGGGGGCGTCTTGCCGGCTGACGGGCTGCACAGCGATGCTGATGTCGGCATCGGCGTCAACATGCTGCTGCACAAAATCCCGGTAATCCATGCGATACAAATGGTCGCCAGCCAAAATTAAGGTGTGTTGGGCATCGGCTGATTTTATTTCTAAGGTTTGCTTGCGGATGGCGTCGGCCGTTCCTTCATACCAATCGCCGCTCTCGTGCGTTTGTTCGGCCGCTAAAATTTGCACCCAGCCTTTGGAGAAAATGTCGCGCGTATAGGTGCGGTGAATGTGGCGATGTAAGGAGACTGACTTAAATTGGGTCAAGATTGCGATTTTGTTGATACCGGCGTGGAAACATGAACTCATGGGAATATCAATGAGGCGATATTTACCGGCTAACGGCACGGCCGGTTTAGTGCGATCGCGGGTTAGTGGGTAAAGTCTTGAACCTCGTCCGCCGCCCAGAATAACTGCTAAGACGTCGTGCATTTCCATCTGTTAAATCCTCCTAATTCCCGGCGTAGCAAAGTGCCGCCGGCCACAAAACAATTGTATGGTTTTAGTATAACGCACTTCAGGCAAAATGCTCTCAAGATTTTGCAGACTCCAGAGTTTTTTCAAGCTCATAATAAATTTATCAATGGGTGTGTTTCATCTCAGTTGATGTATCGGGAATTCGTTAGTGTCTTTAGTTTTTCGCCACCCCCTTGTAGATGATGTATCGGGAATTGGAATTCCCGATACCTACTCGAGAG
>JANTGY010000378.1 GCA_024762695.1 Anaerolineae bacterium | reverse complement strand
GGAAGAAAACGGTGAGAAAATCAATGACGAGGGTGAATTCCCCGGCTCTGGCAGCGCCGCCAAAGAAAAAAGTGTTGACGGCCGTACCCAAATCCTGCCCCGGAAAGCCCGTTGTCTGGTGCCAATACTGCTTGTAAATGACGGAGAGCGGCGGTAAACCGGCCCACCACCGCCAAAGCATGAAAACGGCCGTGCCCAAGCCGGGGAGCAGCGTGGCGAGTGGCGCGTGGCGCGTGGCAAGTAAAGAGCGGCGAGTCGGGAACCCGTGTTGCTGCCACCATTCGTAGGCCAGGGGAACGACCAGAATCCAACCCGTCAGTCGGGTGAGGGAAGCTAAAAACCCTAATGAACCGGCAAGGAGGAAACGGCCGTTGCGCCCCGCCCAAATCGCCCCCAGCGCCAGCAAGATAAACAGCGATTCAGTGTATGGAGCCAGCAAAAAGAAGCCAGTGGGAAATATCGTCAGATAAACCAGCGTCCGCGTCGCCGCTTCAGGGCCAAGTTCGGCAGCAGTAACTTGATGCAGCAAAAAAAGCAGCCCCAACAAAGCTAGATTTGAAAGAAGAATGGCTGCTGTCAGGTTGGCGGTTGGCGTTCCGCCCAAAACGCCGCCCAGCCCATGAATCATCATTGGATAAAGTGGCGGAAAAACCGACTCGGCTTCTTCGACGTAGCCTTGTTGGGCGATGCGCAGGTAATGCTGGCTGTCAAAACGCTGCCAGGGGCCAAGCAGTACGCCCGCCGCGCCTTCACCGAGAATAGGTTGTCCGGCATACGGCCGTATTCGCTCATCGGGTTCCGTTGGCAAAGGATTGACAGCCAAAACCAACACAGCCCACAGCGACAGAAAAATGCGGGTTGTTAAAACAATGATGATCGCTAGTTTGATCGATGATTTTGGAGGCAAATCACTCTCCCATGACACAAAAAACACCAAATCTGTCCAGATTTCTTAGGTAAACCACAAAAAGCATTTTAATAAAAAACGTAACTGTTCAGGTGTATCTCGGCTGTCATACCCGCGAAGGCGGGTATCCAAAATGTGGGTTCCTGTCTTCACAGGAATGACCTGTACAGTTACTAAAAAACAAACTAATTCGTTGCGGTTTACTTAGGGGAAACGGAAGAACCCATGTTTTCCTAATTCAAATGACTTTCCCGTTTTCACCTAGGGAAACCACAAAAAGTATTTTGATAAAAAAATGCGCTAATTCTTTGTGGTTTACTCAGGGAAAACGGGAGAACCATTGTTTTCCAAATTCAAATGACTTTCCCGTTTTCACCTAAGGGGTCATCCACAAATAAGTGATCGGAATTGGTGGATAACCATAACTGTCAACTTAAGAAAGTTGTCCCCTGCTGTTATTCCCGCGCAGGCGGGAATCCAATCCTGTAACAAAGATGGATACCTGCCTGCGCAGGTATGCCAAATCGTTAAGTTAACACTTGTGGGTGGATAACTTTTGAGTAACCGTCCTTCCAAAAAGGGAAGTTATGGTTGGCCGGTTACTAAGTAAGCGGCCAACCACAAAGCAATTAGGAAGGCCGCTTACTCAACATTTATACAAATCAACCCTACATGGGCAGGAAGTTAAGCCATAGAGACCCGCCTGTATGGCAAAAACTGTCCATGAACGCCCATACACAAACTAAACTAATCTGAAAAAACCATGGTGCGTGAAACCAAATCCTTTCACGCATCACGTATCACCCATTACTCATCAAACTTTTTCGACCGCGTCACGGGGGACAAAATCGTTTCGCGCATCATTGATTTCAAAACAGTGCTGCGCCGTTTCACAATCATCACCGGACAATTGGCCCTTTCCGCCACACGCTGCGACACATTGCCCATGAGCAAATTACTAAACATCCGTTCTTTCGTTGCTCCAATCACAATCATATCGGCGTCTTCAGCCGCTTTCAAAATGCCTTCAGCCGGGAAAGATCCGGCTACAATTTTCTTCTCAAACGGATACTTTTCTAACCCGTCCGTCGCCCGGCGGAATGCATTGTTTGCCCGCGGTTCAACGGCCGCTAGATCGACTCCATCCATAGCCACATGCACCAACACGACTGTCGAAGGCCCATCGGAGTTGCGCGCTAACGCCATTGCGGTAATGACAGCCAGGCGGCTGTTCGGCCCGCCGGCAACGGGGACAATGATGCGATTAAGCTGTTCATACGGCCGTGCCCTCACAATAGCAATGTCAGCCGGTGGATTGGATACAATTCGGTCAATCACCGAGCCAAACAACTGCTCATTGGTTCCCGACACGCCCGGCCAGCCGAACAAAATCATATCGCTGGCATTCTCAACCGTCGTCTTCAAGATGGCTTCCGGCACATTCCGACCCAAACGAATCATCGTGTGCACCGGTACGTCCCGTCGTTTGGCTTGTTCAATAACTTTCAACAATGGCGGACGACCTTCTTCCAAAAACATACGGCCGTCTGACAAACTCAACGGCGGCGGCACCTTAATCACATGCAAAGCCAGCATCCCGCCATCATGCTCTTTAGCCAACAGACTGCCCAACCGCCCTAACTGCTCTGCTTGCTCCTCATCCGCCACCGGAACCAACACCGAATACTTCACCGAGACCAAAGCCTCCTCCAGTAAAACTTCTTTCGGCCGTTCAAACTCTTCCTTGTCGCGGAAATATCCCCAATACAGCATCATCCCCGCAGCAATCCAGACAACCGTTACAATACCAACACGGCCCGTTTCAATCGCCAGGAAAATCGCCAACGCCATATTGCTAATAATACCAATCACCGCCGGCCAGGGGAAAAACGGCACCAAATAACCGCGATCCAAATCTGGCCGCCGTCGCCGCAAAGTCATCAACGTAATATTCACCTGAGCAAACATGAAGAGAAACATCACATCCGCCGCCTTAGCAACCTCATCAATTGGCAGCAGCAAAGCCATCACAATCACCAGAACGGCCGAAATGGCGATCGCATAATGAGGCGTGTGCATCTTCTCGTGAATATGGCCAAAAACCTCCGGCAAATTATGGTCGCGCCCCATAGCAAACGAAACCCGCGAAGAAGAATAAACCGTCGCATTCAACGCCGACATCGTCGAAGCCAGCCCGCTAATCAAAATCAAAATGCCGCCCCAGCGTCCCATAAACTGCTCCGCCGCCCGCACAATCGCCACTTCCCGCGCTTCCTTCAGATATTCCCAAACCGGTAAATTCCCGGCCGACGCCGGAACGGTCACTGCGCCAATAGCCACAAAAGCAACCAGTACATACACAATAACCACTACGATGATGGAAATAAAAATAGCTTTAGGCACATTCTCCTTAGGATTTTTGACCTCCTCGCCGCTCTGAGCAATGATCTCGTACCCTTCAAAAGCAATAAAAGTTAAGCCCATCGCTATGAAAACGCCGCCAATACCATTCGGCAAAAAACTCTCGGTAAAAACATTCAGATTAGGCTGCTCGATCATCACTTTAATACCAATGACGACAAAAATCCCTAAAATGATGACTTTAGCGATGGTGATGATGTTGCCAATCGCTCCCGCTTCGCTGGCGCCTCGAAAATTAATATAAGCAAACAAGGCGACGATAACGACCATAAAACCCAGCGTCAGCGGATGAGCAATTTCATACACACTTGGCCAGGCCAATGAAAGCAGTTCGACGGCAAATCGGCCAAAAC
>JANTGY010000377.1 GCA_024762695.1 Anaerolineae bacterium | reverse complement strand
GAATTCCCGCAACTTCCTCTCGAGTAGGTATCGGGAATTCCAATTCCCGATACATCATCTACAAGGAGGTGGCGAAAAACTAAAGACACTAACGAAAACGGGAGAACCAATGTTTTCCTCATTCAAATGACTTTCCCGTTTTCACCTAACTGAATAGGGATCAGTTATCAAATGCCCGACAACTGCCCCAATGAAAAAGCCCTTATCGAAGGCGCTATAGGTGGCGACGCCGATGCTTTCGGGGAGTTATACACGCATTATCTCGATCCCATCTATCGTTATATTTATTTTCGTGTGGGGGATGAAGACGATGCAGAAGATTTAACAGAACAGGTTTTTTTGCAGGCCTGGGAAGCGCTGCCTGGTTATCAACCGCAAGGATATCCATTTAGCGCCTGGCTCTATCGAATTGCACACAATATTGTAGTTGATCATCATCGCCGAAATCGTCTAGCGGCGACACTGCCAGGGAATGTCAACTGGGAAAGCGGCGAAACCCATTCGCTGGAACAAATTATCAGGGCAGAAGAGGTTAAAACGCTCGCTAATGCGATTGCTCAATTACCAGAGGCGCAGCAAGAAGTCATTGTTTTGCGATTTATCGAAGGGATGAACCACAAGCGAGTCGCTCAAATCTTGAATAAAAGTTATGGCGCTTCCCGCACCATTCAGTACCGTGCGTTGACAGCCTTAAACGAACTTCTCACCTGTGAGAAAGCAGGTGTCCTATGAACCAATATCCCCTCCATTTAGAAGCAGTTCTGGACAGTTGTGTGACGGCCGTTCAAGAACGAGACCTGAGCGTCAGCGCTTGTCTGGAGATGTATCCTGAGCGCCGCGACGTTTTAGAACCCTTGTTGCAGTTAACCCAACGGCTGCAAGCGGGGCAAGCAGTGCAGCCCCGACCAGAATTCCGTCAGGCGGCGCCCAGGCGTATGCAAAACTTGATTGCCGCCCTACCCCGTCCCGCCAGTTTACCCCAAGCGCCAATCCATACGCAGCCCAACCGGCCCCTGGGGCGGCGATGGCTGGCACGGTGGTGGCAGGGCCAAGCGCGGTCGCGGCAAATAGCTGTAGCGTTTAGCCTGATTCTGTGCATTTGCCTGCTGTTGGGAAGCGTAACGGTTTACGCGGCTAATGATACTGTGCCGGGCCATGCGCTTTATCCAGTGAAGCTAGTTGTTGAAAATACGCGACTGGTTTTATCTTTCGATGAAGTCGAGAAGGCGAAACTGCATCTTTCGTTTGCCGCTCGACGCTTGGAAGAAACGGCCGTTTTACTCAAAACAGGTTCTACATCCCCTATTCAACAACCCTTAAACGCCTATCAATTAGAAATCGAATCAATGAAAGCCGACCTGGAAGAAGGCAGTCCTTTAACTACCGCGCAAAAGCAAACATTAGCCCAACTGCTTGTCATCAATTTAGACCAACATGAAGAACAATTAACTAACCTGATCAACCAAACAACGGCTGATGCGCGCGCGTCCCTCCAATCGGCATTGACCGCGTCGCAGCTTGTTCACAATCAAGCGTTCATTCTCGTAACCGGCGCGCCGGACGAGACCATACCCGCGCCAACGGCAACGGCAACGCCACTATCCCCCACAGCGACAGTTACAGCGACAACAACGTCATTGCCGGCAACGCCAACGGCAACGGCCGTTCCGCCCACACGCACGCCCATCCCATCGCCACGAATAGAATTCCCGCCAACCATACCGCCAGACTGCCTATCCCCGCCCACCGAATTAGAGCCAAAAGAGTGGGCAGCGTGGTTGGAACGCTGCGTCGGCGCCGTTGATCCGCCGCCCCAATGGCTGGAAGACCTGCCAGAAGCCTGGCCGATACCATCGCCCTTCTCCACACCGCCTGCGCCAGACGAGTGGCAGACGCCGCCGCCTTTATCGTTATACTGCGCTTTTCCCCCCAACAATCTCGATCCGCAAGCATGGCAGGATTGGCTGGAGCAGTGCAACATTCCCACAGCCGAGCCGCCACCTGGCTGGCCTGAACTGCCGCCTACTGCAGAATGGGAAACCTCGCCAGACCAATTGCCGCCGCCGCCAGATGAGTGGAATCCGCCTGACGATCTGCCGCCAACACCCGATGAATGGAATCCGCCTGGCGATCTGCCGCCAACGCCCGATAATTGGCCTAACGAATGGCCTGACGGATGGGGTGGATGACTGATTTTTACAATTCTTCGATGGGAACAAAGTCGAGGAAGGTTTCGGAAGCGGGAAGGTCGGCGTAATAGCCGCGATATTGGGGCGGCAGCAGGCTGGCGATTTGGCACATGACGGCGTCGGCCATTTGCTGGCGTATTTCTCGATTGACGCGCTTACCGCCAGCATTCAGGCGAAACGGCCGTCCTACCCCCACATGAAACTCAGTTCGTCGCAGTTTAGGGAAATTGTCCCAAAAAACTTCGCCGCCCCAGTAAGCGACGGGCAGAATAGGCGCGCCGCTTTTGAGGGCCATGATGACGATACCGGGGTGCGCTTTTTGCAAACGGCCGTCGCCTGTGCGCGTTCCTTCCGGCGCAATGCCTAAAATTTCCCCCCGTTCCAGGGCTTCCAATCCACGCCGAATGGCAGCCATATCCGCCTCGCCGCGTTGGAGGGGGATGGCGTTCCACACATCAAACAACCAACGGGAATACCAATTCTCCCAATGATCTGCTTTGACAAAACCGGTGATGGGGCGCGGGTAGAGGTGGGTGTGCATGACCGGTAAATCGAGAAAATTAACATGGTTAACCGCGACGAGCAGCGGCCCTTTTTGCGGAACTTGTTTAAGTTGGTCGGCGTCGAGCTTGCATAAGATATGGAGCAAGCCTTTGAATGTAGTTTGGACGAATTGCGCTTGAAATGACATGAACTTTCCTGAAAATTGATGATGGTTATGATCGGGGTTGTTTTTGATTAACAAATACTTGCCACTGTCATACCTGCGCAGGCAGGTATCCATCTTTTTTGCAGGAATGGATTCCCGCCTGCGCGGGAAAGACATGACAAATTTTATAAAAGAACAACTTTATTAACCTTCTGTTGGCGGAGGACAGATGATTTGGAGTTGACGTGGCAGTAGTTCCAGCGTTAGCGTTTGCCCATCGGCGCTAATTGTTTCGCCGTCGGCATGGGCGGGCAGGGTTCCGTCAACGGCCGTCACCGTCACCTGCTCCGTCTGCCCAAACGTAATCTCTGGCTGGTCGAATTGGGAGCCGTTGAAAAAATGGGGCAGCAGCGTAAAGATACGGCCGCGGCTGGCGGCCCCGGCGATGCACAAATCAAACAAGCCGTCGTCATTTTTGGCATCAGGCGACATGAAAAATAGGCCGCCCTGACGCGGGCCGTTCATCACCGATACCATCAGCGCCGGTTGACGGACGCGCTGACCATTGCTTTGGATGTCCACCAGCGGCGCCTGGTAATACAAAAATATCGTTTTGAGCGCGGCGACAACATACGAAACGAATCCATTAAGCCGTGTCATTTTTAGCGCTTCAAAACCCACGACGGCGTCAAAACCAATGCCGACGCTGTTGCCAAAATAGCGGCCTTCGGGATGCAAACCACCGGTGACCCGGCCAATATCGATGGCGCGACGATTGCCATTAGCGATGATGGCGCAGTCGGTCGCTAAATCGGCCGACATACCCATGCCGAAAGCAAAATCATT
>JANTGY010000376.1 GCA_024762695.1 Anaerolineae bacterium | reverse complement strand
ACGTTGGTCAAAGCAATTTCGGCCGTGCCCAACAGCATAAAATCTTCCTCCGCATCTCGGTAAATGTTGTCGAAAAACTTGGGAAGCTGTCCAGCAGCTTCAAAGCAGTGTGAACGCACGATGAACGGCGGATACACTTCGGTGTAGCCGTGCTGATCGGTATGGAAATCGAGCATGAAGCGGATGAGCGCCCGCTGCAATCGCGCCCCCATCCCTTTGAGCAGATAAAAACGGCTGCCACTCAACTTCACGCCGCGCTCGAAATCAATGATGTCCAATTCCGTCCCCAAATCCCAGTGCGGTTTGGGTTCAAAATCGAATTGGGGTTCGGGCGCGCCCTGCGCTTCGTGAACGACATTGTGTTCCTCGTCCGGGCCAACAGGCGTGCTTTCGTGGGGGATGTTGGGAACCCAGCGCATATGTTCGTGCCGCGCCGCTTCTACCTGGCGTAGTTCTTCATCCAGTTCAGCGATGCGGTCGCCGATGGCGCGGGTGTCGTTTTTGGCTTGCTCGGCGTTGGCTTGCAGTTCGGTTACCTGGGCTTGCAAGTCGGCGACATCTTCTCCTGCGGTCTCGGCTTTCTTCAACTGGGCTTGCATCTTCTTCAAGCTGCCCATCCAACGGCCGATTTGTTTTGAGCTGTCGTTGCGCTGCCGGCGCAGTTCTTCCACTTCCGCCAAAATCTCGCGGCGACGGCCGTCGGCAGCCAAAATCTCGTCAATTGGCGCACTGTCATTACGCTTGGCAATTTGCTCTTTTACCCATTCTGGTCTTTCTCGAATGATGTTGATGTCTAACATGATTTACTCCTCATAAATGTAAAACGTGAAACGTGATGCGTGAAACGTGATAAGTTCTTGCTAATTGATGCGGCGCGGAGCCGCGGAGTCAGGCAAAGAGGTAATCGTTATTTTCCAATTACCAAAACGCACAATGTTCCATTCTGCCTTCATCATTCTGCCCTCTGCCTTAAAAAATAAAAAACCCCTCGTCCATTAACCAGGACGAGGGGCTCGTGGTGCCACCTGGGTTCACTTTTCAATTGGCAATTAGTAATTAGTAATTAGCAATTGACAATTAAAAAGTCTCATCATCGCTGTAACGGGCGGACCCGGCTGGCCTTGTTTCGGCGAGCGGCTCAGGAGTGGAATTCGGGCTGCTGAATGGCTGGCTTGCAGCGACCGCCAGCTTTCTTGTCATTCAGATCAACCGTACTTTTCTCCGTCACGGCCGTTTAACTGTTAAGTTGGTTTTCATTATAACGAGGGGGAGAATAACAGTCAACTGAAAACAGTTAACAAAAAAACTATCAACGATTGATTGTTCCCTATTGATTGTTGCTTGTTTACCCCTTCTTCGCCCGCTTAATCGACTTCTGACGCGTCGGGTGATCTAACACCTTTTTACGAATTCGCAGCGAATTCGGCGTAATTTCCAGCAGCTCATCCGGCCCTAAATACTCGATGGATTCATCCAAAGACATCAGGCGCGGCGTCGTCAACGCTTCCACAATCGCCGTCGGGCCGGTACGAACCTTCGTCAATGTCTTCGTCTTGCAAACATTAATCACCAACTCTTCTCCGTCCCGGATATGTTGGCCGACCACCTGTCCGGCATAAATCGGTTCGCTGGGTATGATGAAAAAAGCGCCGCGCTGATCCAATTGATGCAAAGCGTACGCCGACACATCGCCCGACTCCTTGGCCACGAGCGAACCATTCTCCCGCATCTCAATCTCGCCGGCAAATGGCAAATAATCATGAAAAAGCGTATGGTAAATGCCCGTTCCCCGCGTTGCCGTCAAAAATAGCTGGCGAAAACCCAGCAAGCCGCGTGTGGGCACATGATACCTGGCGTAGACAGTGCCGTCATCGCCATAATTGATGTCCTGCATAAGACCGCGCCGTTTGCCCAACATCTCGGATACGGCTCCCAAATAATCATTGTGAACTTCCAGGTATAATTCTTCCACCGGTTCCAAAACGCCCTCCGGCCCCTCTTTGAAAATCACTTCAGGGCGGCTGACGGCAAATTCATACCCTTCGCGGCGCATCGTTTCAATCAGAATCGCCAAATGCAGCTCGCCGCGCCCAGATACAATAAATTGGCTGGCCGTCTCCCCATCTTCCACACGCATAGCAACGTTGCTTTCCAATTCGCGCATGAGACGTTCGCGGATTTGGCGGCTGGTCAGATATTTGCCGTCGCGTCCGGCAAAGGGGCTGTCGTTTACGCTGAAAGCCATGCGTACTGTCGGTTCTTCTACTTTGATGGGCGGCAGTTGGCGCGGGTCGTCGGGGTCGGCCAGCGTGTCGCCAATACCTACGTCGGGAATCCCAGCCACCGCTACGATGTTGCCCGCGTGTACTTCATCTTGCTCAAAACGCTGCAAATCGCGGTAAGTGTACGCTTTGGTCACTTTGCCCGGCTTAATCTCGCCGTCGGCGGTCATGTGGGCGATGGCCTGCCCCGATTTGAGCGTTCCGCTGGTCAGCCGCCCTACGGCGATTTTCCCGACGTAGCTGCTGTATTCCAGCGTGGTCACCAGCAGTTGGGTCGGGCCGTCCATATCCACCTGCGGCGGGGGTAAATGCTCCAGGATGGTGTCGAATAACGGCCGTAAATCCTCTTCCAATTCATCGGGCGCAAACCCGGCACGGCCGTCTAACGCCCGTGCAAAAATCACCGGAAAATCAGCCTGCTCATCCGTCGCCCCCAGGTCCACAAACAAATCAAACGTGGCATTAACGGCATAATCCGGCCGGGCGGCGGGACGGTCAACCTTGTTGACGACCACCACCACTTTACAGCCCGTTTGCAGCGCCTGGCGTAAAACAAAGCGCGTTTGCGGCATTGGCCCTTCCACCGCATCCACCAGCAGCAGCACGCCATCCACCATATTCACCACCCGCTCCACCTCGCCGCCAAAATCGGCATGGCCGGGCGTGTCCACGATGTTAATCGTCACATCGTTGTAAACAATGCTGGTGTTTTTAGCCAGGATGGTGATGCCGCGCTCGCGTTCCAAATCATTGGAATCCAAAACGCGCTCCGTCATCTCCTGATTGGCACGGAAAACGTTAGTTTGGCGGAGCATGCCATCCACTAAGGTTGTTTTACCGTGATCAACATGGGCGATAATAGCGATATTTCTAATGTCGGTACGTGGTTCAATCATAATTATTTTAGCGCTCAGCTATCAGCGTCTTTGCTAGTCGGCCAACCATCCCCTTAAGGAAAATGGCCTGTGGACAAGTAACTCAACGCTTACTTAATTTTCAAAATTTTCAGGGCTATAACACAAAAAAGACCCAGCCAATAAAACGGCCGGGCAGGGAATGCCATACAGCGGAGAGGATTGTATGTCACCTTGCAGAATAAAGCAATCCAGTTTGGAGGGTAACGGCCGTTTCCCGCGAGCCATATTGTAACGTGAGAAACAACAAAGAAACACCGCCGCCAGCTTGATCTTTGGCACAATCAGTATAAAATTTAACCGAGGTTAAATTACAATCAATATCATGGTTAAATTATATTTCGTTTATAATTATTAAGTACGCTTAAAATTAACGTGGCCGTAGTAACGGCATCGACAAAAACAAACAAAAGAGACCACAAATAATGAATATCAAAACTGAATCAATCGATCAACCCCATCACGACAAAGAAGACCTGAGCTGCCTGGAAGTCATCAA
>JANTGY010000375.1 GCA_024762695.1 Anaerolineae bacterium | reverse complement strand
ATTTGACAACGAGAACTGTACACAGAAGAGGGGAATTGGTTTGTATAGAGCCGGTTCGCTAGAACCCTAGCGAACGGCCGATCACCTCTTTCATGATCTCCGTTGTGCCGCCATAAATTTGCTGCACGCGCGCGTCCAGGTACATTTTGGCGATGGGATATTCCAGCATGTAGCCGTAGCCGCCATGCAATTGGACGCATTGATCCACGACGCGCTTTTGCAGTTCAGTCGTCCACCATTTAGCCATCGCCGCGTCGGGGGCAGTCAGTTGGCCTTGATTGTGTTCGGCGATGCACCTGTCCACAAAGACGCGGGCGATTTGCGTTTCGCTGTGCATTTCGGCCAATTGGAAGCGATTATGCTGGAATTTGCCAATGGGCTGGCCGAACGCCTCCCGTTCCTGACAAAACTGAACAGTCGTTTCCAGGGCTGTTTCGCAGGCGGCAGCGGCCATGACGGCGATGGAAAGTCGTTCTTGCGGCAGTTGGCGCATCAGGTAGTAGAAGCCCCGCCCTGCCTCGCCCAACAGGTTTTCTACCGGGATTTGTACATTATCGAAGAACAGTTCGGCCGTGTCTTGCGCTTTGAGGCCGATTTTTTCCAGATTGCGCCCCCGCGTAAAACCGGCCATCCCCCGCTCAACGACGAACAGGCTGATGCCTTTGTGTCCCGCCGCCGGGTCTGTTTTGGCGGCCACGATGATGAGGTCGCTGTTGATGCCGTTGGTGATGAAGGTTTTTTGGCCGTTGAGGAGGTAATGATCGTCTTGTTTGACGGCCGTCATCTGCATCCCGGCTAAATCGCTGCCCGCGTTAGGTTCGGTCATGGCAACGGCCGTAATCCACTCACCCGTACACATTTTTGGCAGCCAGCGTTCCTTTTGCGCGTCGTTGGCGTAATGCAAAAAGTAGGGCGCAGCCACGTCATTATGCAGGCCAAACCCCACGCCCGTCGCGCCAATGCGGGTTAGCTCCTCGGTGACGATGGCATTGTAACGGAAATCTTTGACGCCGCCCCCGCCATATTTTTCGGGCGCATCCAGGCACAAAAAGCCCAACGCGCCCGCTTTCTGCCACACATCGCGGGGGACAATGCCCGCTTTTTCCCACTGTTCATGGTAGGGCGCTATTTCCTCAGCGGCAAAGCGGCGAAAGGCGTCGCGGAACATCAGATGTTCGTCGTCAAATAAATTTCGGTTCATTGTGTCTCCAGCAAAGCTGTAGGACAATTTTGCAAAATTGTCTTACAAATTGACCAGTTGCGCGCTGATCTCCCATAGGCGGCGGGCGAGGGTTTCGTCGTAGGAAACGGCCGTACTTCTCCGTTCTCGTTTATCTACAAAATACTTGCCCGTTACCCCTTCTACCTCTGGCGATGCGGCAAGGTAAATGGATGTTTGCGCCCCTCTGGCGTTTTCATTGTCTGCGGCATCGTGGGATTGGCGGCGGCCCATGTAGCTGGCATACAATTTGGTGCCGATGACGCCGGGATGCAGGCAGTTGGCCGTCACGCCGGTACCGGCCAACCGCCGCGCCAATTCATAGGTGAACAGCACATTCATCAACTTCGTCTGCGCGTACACATCCGAAGCGTCATAACCACGCTCATTTTGCAAATCGGCCCAATCAATGCTTGACCAGCTATGCACCATCGAGGAAACATTGACGACGCGGGCCGGCGCGCTGGCCTTCAGTTTGTCCAATAATAAATTGGTCAGCAAAAAATAGGCCAGATGGTTGACGGCGAACTGCATTTCCAGCCCGTCCTCTGTCACTTGTCGCGTTCGCGGGATGACGCCGGCATTATTGACCAGGACGTCTAATTTATCGAATTGGCTGTTGAAATCAGCCGCCAGTTGGCGAATTTGTCGCTGCGACGCCAGGTCGGCGACGAGCAGATGAACGGCGTTATTGCCGCTTTGACGGCGAATGTCGGCCAGCGCCGGTTCGCCACGTTCCCGCGAGCGGGCAACGATGACGACGGTTGCGCCTAATTTTGCCAGGCCAACGGCCGTCGCCTTTCCAATTCCGGCATTCCCCCCAGTGATAAGACAGGTTTTTCTGTTCAATTGCACCTCCTGATGGGTATTGGTAATTGGTAATTCGATTACGAATTACGAATTACCAATTACAGACAACGGCTCATCATTCGCCAACGCCGCCGCTTCGGTTCGGTCCATGTCCCCCAGCAAGTTGATGCCGGATTGGGCAAAACGGCGCGCGGCAGCCAGGGCACGGCCGTCTCCTTCCACATCCAGCGACCACTGCGCCTGCTCAATCATCAGCGCCAGGGTCATGGCACGGCCTAAGGTCATGGCAAAGCGACGCGCGCCCGCTTCTAACGCGGGACGGCCGTCTCCCATCGTTTGTTTCAGCCATTGTTCGGCTTGAGCGACGGCCGTTACCGCCTCCCCGCCCAATGCCTGCAAACCCGTTTGCTTAACCGCGCCCGCCCGCCGCGCCACCTGCTCCTTCAACGCCTCCAGACTCTCATCCTTGCCAATCGCCCGCAGCACATCCAGCGAAAGCACATTCGTCGTCCCTTCCCAAATGGGCAAAATCTGGCTGTCGCGCACCAGCAGCGGCAAGCCCGTATCCTCCATCACGCCGGCGCCGCCAAACAGTTCCACTGCTTCGCTGGCGACCGTCATCCCTTGCCGCCCGGTCTGCAATTTGGCAACCGAGGTCAGCAGGCGGAACAAATCGGCCTCTTCGCCGTTCAGTTCCCCTTTTTCCTCCCGCCCCAGCAGTTCGACGAGGTAAAACGAGAGCAAAAACGCGCCCTCGAATTCGGCTTGCAGCCAGGCCATCGTGTCCAGATGGAGCGATTTGTGAGCCAGCGCGGCGCCAAAGGCGACACGCTTACGGGCATAGTCGCGGGCCAGCGCCAGGCCGCGCCGCATGATAGAAACGGCCACGATGCTGTTCCAAATGCGGGTCATATGCAGCATGGGGATGATGTTACGGACGCCATTTGCTAATTCCATCACGGGGATGGCCGGCGTGCCTTCCAACATCAGTTCGGCGGTGGGCACTTTGCGCGTGCCCAGCTTGTCTTTGAGCCGATCCACGCGGATGTTTTGCCAGGCGCCGTCTTCATCCTTCAATTCCAGGTAAAACAAAGCCAGCCCGCGCCCGCCCGGCCCATTGCCTTCGGGACGACCCAAAGTCAGGGCAACTTGCGAGATGGGATTGGAGGCGAACCATTTACGGCCGTACAACCGCCACGTCCCCTCTTCATCTTGTTTGGCGATGGTCTCCGTCGTACCCACATCAGAGCCGCCGGTAAATTCGGTCATCCATTGGCCGCTGGTCCAAAATTGGGCCGGGTCGCGGCTGGTGAGATGGGGCACGGCGCGGTCAATGAGCGCCTGGTTACCGGAAAGCAGCAGCGTGCGTACCGCGCCGTCGGTCATTGCCAGCGGGCAGGTGTAGACATCGCTGGAAGGGTGGAAGAGGTAGGCCAGGGCAAATTGGTAGATGCGGTCGAAACGGCCGTGCGTCCCCTCATAGCCCGCGCCCACCAGACCAAACTGAGCCGCTAACTGCTCAGCCCGTTTCCACAACGGCGACACCTCAATTTGGTCAATCCGCTCGCCCCAGGCGTCCCACTGCGTCAAAATAGGTTCGTTCAGCCGGTCGGCCAACTGCATGGCGTACAATTCGCCGCCCGCCAACGCGCCCATCTCCTGCAAAGATGGCTCGAT
>JANTGY010000374.1 GCA_024762695.1 Anaerolineae bacterium | reverse complement strand
TGTCATTCCCGCGCAGGCGGGAATCCATCTTCTCCTGTTGGCAAATTATGGATGCCTGCCTTCGCAGGCATGACAAGCCGACTACTGAAAAACCGTGGACAGGCTTTCTACCAGATTGCTATGGTTATGACGCCATGTTATAATTCAATCGTCATGTATTTATGGTAAAGTTGTATTGGGATTTGGCGCGGCGACATCATGAATAGCTCATCATATGCGGGAAGAGAATCAATATGCCGGTAGAGCTGTGGGGAGCGACAGGCGCCCTGGGAATAATTTGGCCGGAGCGCCTAATTGGAACGCTGCTATTATTCCTTTATAGCGCATTCTTGCTCTTTGCCCTCTTTCATTATCGGAAAAGCCTGCGCCGCATGTCGTCCCGTCAATGGCTTTTGACGGCCGGGCTGGCCGTCCTTTCTTTTATAACGAGCCAACTGTTCCCCATCCATTTTTCCTTCGACAACCAATTATCGCCCCTGTCCGTCGCCCAAAATCCGGTCACAACGCTTACTGTGCTGGCCGCCGCCCCGTTTCTATTAGCTGGAGCCAGCCTTAATCCGGCTGCCGCGCTGATTGTGGGTCTCTTCAGCGGTCTGGGACGCGCATTGGGGCAGTCCCACACCCCTTTTGACATTTTTCACTTTGCCCTGGCGGCTGTCCTGGCTTCTATTTGGATGCGGCAATCATATCAGGGCCGATTCTACAAAACCCTACGTTATCCTCTGGTTGCTGGCGCGTTAAACAGCGTCGGTCTAATCTTCTGGATAGGCGTCGCCGCTTTTGCAACGGCCGAATCCGGCGCCAGTTCGCTGGCGGCATTAGACCTGGCGCTGTCTACAGCCGGGGCTAATTTTTGGCCGCTGCTAATTGAGGGCGCGGTGGGCGGCGGTTTGGTTATGTTGATTTTAGCCTGGCTGCCTCAGTTGAAACCGGCTCAAAGGTTGGAGCCTTCACCCATACAGCTAAGTTTGCAAAATCGCTTGTTAAGTAATTTTGTCTTGTTTGCGGTTATTCTAACGCTGTTGTTAACGGCCGTCGTGTTCAGCATTTCCGTTGACGTGTCTACCCGGCTGGCTGTCAACCAGATGGCCCATAACGCCAAAACCGTGTCGGCCGAAATCCCTGCCTTCCAATCCCAGATCCAAAATGTGCTGCTCCAATATCGGGACGACCCGACCCTGTTGGCCGCCAACGACGCGGCTCGTGAAATGACATTGAAGCAGCTTTTTCGCTCTAATCCGCTTTATCGGCGCGTTTTATTGGTCGATGAAGAACGGGGCGTGACTGTTTTTTACCCGCCGGATGTGGCTAGCATTGAATTAACCGAACAAGAAGAAACGGCCGTTGCCCGCACCCTGACCACCAATACCCCCGACATCACCCCGGCCCAAACGCAAGAAGACGACCATATCATCAGCTTTGTCGTCCCCATTCATGACGCCGGCGGCTCGCCGACGGCCGTTCTCATTGGCCGCGTTCCTCAACTTTCGCTGGATAACCTGATCGTCGGTCTGCAAGGCGCCGTTGGCGAAGGCAGCGGATTTATCGTAGACGATCACAATCAAATTATCGCCCATGCCGACAGCGACCGGCTGTTAACCAATTGGAGCCCGCCAGAAAGCGTGCGCCCCTTACGCGCCGAAGCCGCCGCCCCTGGCATCGCCTATCAGGGGCGGCAAGGCCAGACCAATGCCCGCGAATTGGTTTATTATGTCGAGTCTGAAACCCACCCCTGGACAATCGTCATCACGGCTCCCTATGAAGTTGTTCTCAAGATGGCCTTGAGCATTGGCACGCCGTTGACCCTTGTTTTGCTGCTTGTTTTGGCCGCTTTTTACACTAATTTGGTCGTCGTCAGCCGCGATATTACGACGCCCATCACAGCGTTAGCCCGCGCTTCCAAATCGATCGCTGCCGGCGAAAAATGGACGCCTCTGCCCCATGCCCACCGCGACGACGAGATTGGACAGTTGGATCAAGCTTTTTCCCAAATGGTGCAATCGCGTAACCGGCGACTGCGCGACCTGTCTTTGTTGTTGGGGGTGAGCCACGAGGTATCGGCCAGCGTAGATATTAACCGGGGAATGGCCTCTATTTTGCGCGGCGCGCTGCGCGGCACGGGGGCGGCCGGGGCGCGGGCCGTCGTCTTGAATCCCAGCGGCGGACGGCCGTTACAATATGGCGAAGGGCCGGCGGCGAAAGGGATGGCAGCGTTAGACCGCAAGTTGATGTCCCGCCTGCGCCATCAAGAGACGATTTTGGCCTCTTCCACCGAAGCCGTTCGGGAAGCGTTAGCGCTGCCGGAGACGGCCGTTCCTCCCGTCCCCGCGTTTATGGGCATCCCCCTCCATTCGCACAATCGTTTTCAGGGCGTTATCTGGCTGGGCTACCGGAAACCGCGCCATTTCGACCAGACTGAGCGTGATTTATTGCAAACTTTAGCCGGACAAGCGGCCGTTCTGGTGGAAAATGCCCGCCTCTTTGCCACTGCCGAGGGGGGAAGACGCCGGTTAGCGGCCGTTTTAGCCAGCACCTCCGACGCCGTCATCGTCACCGATCAGACCAATCGTATTTTGTTGGTCAATCGGGCAATGGAACGCACCTTTAACTTGCAAGGCGACAAGGTGGTTGGCCGCGCGCTGGCCGATGTCGCCAATAACGAACAACTCGTCAACGCCCTGACAGCCAGAGAAGATCGCCCCCGCAGCCTGGAAATCACGATGGATGATGGGACGATTTACTATGCCAGCGCCTCCACCATCATCAGCAACGACGGCCAGGAGATGGGGCGGGTAGCTGTTTTGCACGACATCACCCATCTCAAAGAAATTGATGAAATGAAGTCGGACTTCGTCCGCAATGTTTCCCATGATTTACGCAACCCGCTCACCTTTATGCGTGGGTACGCCACCATGCTGCCAATGGTTGGCGACGTCAACGCTGATCAGCAGAAGTACATCGATAAAATTCAAAACGGCATTGAGCAAATGAGACAACTTGTGGATGATTTGCTTGATTTGAGCCGGATTGAAGCGGGTCTTGAATTGAACCGCGAAGAAATTGAAGTGAAGGGTCTGTTGACAGAGATTGCCGACGAGCATTGGCAGCACGCACACATGAAAGGCGTCAAACTGGGCGTCCATGTCGAAACTGGGACGCCGCCAGTTCTTGGCGACAAAATGCAAATTCGCCGCGCCATTGCTAATTTGATTATGAATGGCCTTAAGTATGCGCCCAACAGCGGCCAAATGGAACTGCGAGCGGAGCATGTGAATGGCGAAATGTTGTTCAGTGTGAAGGATAATGGCCCCGGCATCCCCAAACAAGATTTGATGCGCGTTTTTGAAAAATTTTACCGCGCCCAACAACGCGGACAAGAAAAAGAAAAGGGGTCGGGTTTGGGGCTGGCTATTGTGAAATCGATTGCCGAAATGCACGGCGGCCGGGCCTGGTGCAGCAGCCGCCAGGGACAAGGCAGCACTTTTTACATTTCTATCCCTCTCCAGCCCCCCAGTTCAAACGGACAAGTGTAACAAGTTTGCAAGTGGCAGGTTTGCAGGTGGCAGGTTACTGAGACTCCTGTTTCTCTCTCCCCTACCTGATTGACTGACAAATCTCAGAGTTCACCGCAGAGAGCGCGGAGAAGCGCGGAGGTTTCTCCTTCATTTCCCTCTGCGATCTCCGCGGTTAGATAAGTTTTGTCAGTCAACCAG
>JANTGY010000373.1 GCA_024762695.1 Anaerolineae bacterium | reverse complement strand
TGGATAATCCCAAGAACAAGGCTTTGAAGGATATCAACACCCGCGAACTGGTCATTATGCTTTCTTTCTTGTTCTTCATCATCTGGATTGGCGTCGCGCCGTCCGGTTTCTTTGGGCTGATGGACAGCTCGGTGGCGCATCTGGTATCGAGTGTTGGCACGGCCGTTGTCGCCGGACACTAAATTCGTAATTGAAATTAGACCCTAAGGGCTTTTGAAACCCTTAAGGTCTGGGTTCAGACACAAAGGCTTAAAACGATGACGTTTCAAGTTCCTACGATAAATTTTTTACTTATCGCTCCTGCCGTGATTGTGGCTGGTTGGGGCATGTTGATGATGCTGGTTGAGCTTTTCATCTCCGATGAAACGCAAGAGGAGTGGACGCGGTTCGTTCCCGGTTTAGCGTTAGTGGGGGTGGCCTTCGCCTTTGTGCAAACTATCGGCTTGTGGGGGTTCAACGGCGGTACATTCGTGGTGGGCGATGGACACCCGATGATTGTGGTGGATAACTTCTCCACTTTCTTGAATGTCATATTTCTGCTGACTGGTGCGTTGACCATTTTTATCTCGGTTGATTTTTTACGACGCACTGGATTGGAACGGCCGGAATTCTACATGCTGATGCTCTTCTCGATTAGCGGCATGATGCTGATGGGCATGGCCAACGACCTGATTCTGATTTTCCTGGCGTTGGAACTGCTATCCATCCCGCTGTACATCATGTCGGGCCTGGCCTGGCCGCGCACCGATTCAGAAGAATCGGCGATGAAGTATTTCTTGCTGGGCGCTTTCTCATCGGGCTTTTTAGTTTTTGGCATTGCGCTGACGTATGGCGCTACGGGCACGACGCAGCTGCCGGGGATTCTGGTAGGCATTGCCAATGCCGGCACGCTCGGACTGGCTGGCGCGGCTTTCTTGCTAGTTGGATTTGCTTTTAAGGTAGCGGCGGTTCCGTTCCATATGTGGACGCCGGATGTGTACCAGGGCGCGCCAACGGCCGTTACCGCTTTCATGTCCGTCGGCGCAAAAGTGGGCGGGTTTGCCGCCATGCTGCGCATCTTCGTCACTGCTCTACCGGAGATTGGCGATACCTGGGGGCCGGCCATTGCCATCGTCTCGGCATTGACCTTGATTTTGGGGAATGTGGTGGCTCTGGTACAGCCTAACATTAAGCGCATGTTGGCCTA
Source organism: Anaerolineae bacterium (assembly GCA_024762695.1). Classification (GTDB taxonomy): domain Bacteria; phylum Chloroflexota; class Anaerolineae; order Promineifilales; family Promineifilaceae; genus JACKCC01. The sequence continues at coordinate 2,537 of JANTGY010000373.1, read as the reverse complement.
TTCCAGCATCGCCCATGCCGGTTATATTTTAATTGCCGTTGCCGCTTCCCCCGTCAATCCTGATGGCGTAAGCGCGGCTTTGTTCTATATGCTGGCTTACTTGTTTACGACGATGGGCGCGTTTGCCGTAGTGATTGCGGTTGAGCGCAAGGTAAATGAAGGCGTGATGCTCGATGATTACAAAGGGTTGGCCAAACGCAGCCCCTTATTGGCCTTTGCCATGGCCTATTTCATGCTGTCGTTGACGGGGGTGCCGCCCACAGGCGGATTTTCGGGCAAGTTCTTTGTGTTCCGGGCGGCGATTGAAGCGGATTTAGTCTGGCTGACGATTGTCGGCGTGATTACGAGCGCTATTTCTGGTTACTATTACCTGCGCGTGGTGTACACGATGTTCATGCAGGATGGCGATGGGGAAGTGTCTACGCCGAATGGTATTTGGCTGGCGGTTGGCTTGACGGTTTTGGCAACGGCCGTTCTCGGTTTTATACCCGGCCCTTGGTTTGACATGGTCCGCAACGCGGCGCTGCAAGGTGTACAGATGTTAGCTGGCGGTTAAGATCGGCAATTGAATGAAAACTTTTGAAGGCTTGTCCATTATCGGGCAGGCCTTTTTTTGTATCAGACCGTTTGTCGTTATTGGAGGCGGAAAATGATTGTCTTTCAAGTTCACCATTTCATTAAGCCCGATCTTATCGAGGAATACAAAGCGGCGACTTTGGAAAATGCGCGCAAGACTATCGAAGAACCGGGCGTGATTCGTTTTGATGTGCTGCAGGATGAAGAAGATCCGTCCCATTTTAGCTTGTTCGAAGTGTATCGCGATAAAGAAGCGCAGGAATCACATTTGCAGACAGAACATTTTTTTGCCTGGAAAGAGGTGGCTCTGGCCGCTTTTGCTAAAAGAGGGTATGGGCATAAATTTGAAGCGCTGTATCCGGAGGGGGAGTGGGAGAAAGGATAGGACGGGCGGACGTATCCACTTTCCGGCTTGCTTGACGAAATGAAGTTTAGATTGAGAAGATATTGGTTGATGATGACGTTACAAATTTCGTTTGACTACGATTTCGATTCTGACTTGTATATACTTTCCAAAGATCCAGACGCCAAGAGTTGGACGGTGATTGTGCATTGTGGGGACGGCAAATCGCACATGCCGCCGCTTGAAAAGTTTGTTCCCTATCCGGGAACCGAGGTGCATGAAGGCGAGGCGGCCTGGTTGGTCGATTATTTCAGAGCAGAGAAGGTAGAAATACAAAGGCCGGGGCAGAAATCTGAATTTGTCAGCCACCCTGATTTGGGACTTTAGAATGTGCTTGCATCACTAGAACAGGCGGCTTGCTGCAACGGCCGTATCCCCCATGAAGGCCCACTAAAGATCGCCTGAGTTGGAAACGCCTTTTTCAACTGTTTCCAGGTACGCTGCCAGCGCTTGCCGGGTAGTGTGCCAAACGCGACCACGCTTAACCGCTTCCAGTCGTCCGGTTCGAGCCAGCAAACTCAAATAATCCTGGCTGTAGGGAACAAATTGGGCCGCTTCGCGCAGGGGAATCCAGGCATCTTCCGACAATGGAGGCGTTGTTTGCGGCGTACACGCTTCCAAATAAAGCGTCAGGCTGCGCTCAACGGCGCGGCCAACGAAGTTGACAAGCGGCTTCAAATTGCCACCGTCCGCTTGCGCCAGCACACGATAATATTGCTGCCGGTTGACACGAGCGATGATGGCTGGCGGGAAGCCTGATCGCATCAAAACCAAATTCATGATTAAACGGGCGGTACGGCCGTTGCCATCAATAAACGGATGAATCGCTACCAACCGATGATGCGACTCCGCTGCTAATTCGATTGGCCCCAGTTCGCCTTCCTGGGTCTGCAACCACGCGGCCCATGCATCCATTTGCGCGGCAATGTCCCAGGGCGGAGATGGTTCATGAGATGTCCCGGCAATGCGAACCGGAACTTGCCGATATTGCCCGGCGTTGTCATCGTCAATGCGAGCCAACACCAGCGCGTGTATTTGCCGAATATGATAAGCGCTGATTGGTTCCACGCCAGCAGCCAGGGATTCGACCAGTTTGATGGCCTCTTGATGATTGACGACTTCAAAATGCTCGCGCAGGCTTTTGCCGCCAATGGTGATGCCCTGTTCCAGAATTAACTGCGTTTCACGCAATGTGAGCGTACTGCCCTCAATGGCGTTGGAGTTATAGATCCATTCCAGATTAAGTTGTTCGTTGAGGCGGCGTACAGCGGTGGTGGGTAACGGCCGTAACCCATCTAGCTGTTCTTTCTTGGTTTGAATGCGGTCGGAAAGGCGTGTTTCTAGCATCATTAACTCCAATATCGGTATCGGATAGGCTGTTATTATACCTATCCGATACCGATATTGGCTACTAATTGAAGTTATCTGGTATTTTTATGAACTGCTAGAAGAGGCGGCCTTGCTGCAACGGCCGTATCTCCCCACCCCCAATCCCCACAATCTCCTTAAACCGGTTGCACGTCGCTGGCGAGAAGCCGGAATAATCATTGTTGAAGAA
>JANTGY010000372.1 GCA_024762695.1 Anaerolineae bacterium | reverse complement strand
CCTTCCATGACGGCGGCAACCGAGTTGGTTGTACCTAAGTCAATTCCTATAATTTTTCCCATGACAATTACCTCCACATTTGAATGTCTATCGTATTATCAGATAGTTGTATAAGAAATTGGTCAGATTGACATAAGCGTTTTGTCAGAAGCTAGCGCTTGTGGGTAAGCGATGTGTTTGCAGAGCGCCGGCGTGTTCTCTGTTACGGCCGTTTCCGTATATGCGGTAAAAATAAAACAACCAAAATAACCAGGGTGGCGGTGATGCCGAGGTCGTAACGGCCGTAAGCAATTGCCAGCCCCACCGCCGCCGACACCCACAGCGTTGCGGCCGTCGTCAACCCTCTCACATGGGACTGCCCGCGCAGAATCACGCCTGCGCCTAAAAAGCCGACGCCGGACGCCACCTGGGCCGCAATCCGCGTCGGATCGGGCGCGCCGGGCACTGTGCCAGAGAGGATGCCAAAGACGCAGGCCCCCAGCGATACCAGGGCAAAGGTACGGATGCCCGCATCCTTGCCATGAATTTCCCGTTCCAGCCCGATGAGCGCCCCGGCGGTAACGGCCGTTAGCAGCCGAATAATGAGATTCCATTCCACCATCTAAACCATCCTTTTCCAGCAATTTTCCCCATCATACCAGAAAAAAGACGTTGGCTTTTACACCAACGTCTTAAAATGAAACTGTCAGGGGAAATCACCGCTTGGGGAAGTTTGATTAGCCTTCGATGGTTTTGCGTTTACGGCCGTTTTTATGCGCCTTAATCTGAATACGACGCGGCTTTACTTCCTCTGCTTTGGGCACAGTCAGTGTCAAGACACCATCGGTATAGGCCGCGTCAATCTCATCAGATTTCACGCCCACTGGCAGCGTCACGCTGCGGGCGAAGCTGCCTACCCGCCGTTCGCGGATATGGTAATTGTTTTCGTCAACTTCTTCGTCTGCTTTGTATTCTCCTTTAATGGTCAGGACATTATCAGTGAAGGTAATGTCCAGATCATCCGGGTTGACGCCGGGAGCCGCCGCTTTGACCACAAAGGCATCGTCGTTTTCGATGACGTCAAGCGCCAGGCCCCAGGTCATCGGGTCTTGCCAGCGCCAGGCTGGTTGATCCAGCGCCGTCTCAAACAGACGGTCAAATTCCTGGCGCAAATTCAACATATCTCGCATAGGGTTCCAACGAATTAAGGATGTCATTTTTACACCTCCGTAAAAACTAGGTAAAAACGGGAAAGTCATTTGAATGAAGAAAACAATGGTTCTCCCGTTTTCCCTGAGTAAACTACAAAGAATTAGCGCATTCTTTGTGGTTTACCTAAAAGTGGTAAAACGTTTCTTAAAAATCCAGCTATCCGACTGCTTTATCCGTTATTTACCGGACGGGCAGACAACGTAACTGGAATTTCTAACTCTTCCATATTGTCCCGCACGACAAACAGTGTCACGGTTTGTCCGACTTCTGTCTCATGCACGATGTAGCCCAGTAAATCGTCAAATTCCTTCACCGGTCTGTCATCCACCCCCACAATGACATCGCCGCCGATTTGTACTGGAATGCCGTCAATTTCGGTTTCCGTATCGCTGCCGCGTAATCCGGCCTTGTCGGCGGGGCTGTCAGCCGCGATTTGGGTAACGAGAACGCCGCCGTCAATGGTTTCGTCCAGATTCATGGCTTGCGCCAGGTCGGCGGTGAGCGTTTGCCCGGCAATGCCCAGCCAGGGATGTTCCACATGTCCTTTCTCGATGAGCTGCGGCACAACCTCGGCCACGGTGTTGGCGGGAACGGCATAGCCGATGCCGGCAAACCCGCGCACGGGCGATTCGATGGCGGTGTTGACGCCGATGACTTCGCCGTTAATGTTGAGCAGGGGGCCGCCGGAGTTGCCCGGATTGATGGCCGCGTCGGTCTGGATGATGTCGGGGATGCTGAATCGGCCGCCTGTGGCTGTGTAAGAACCGGCGGGCAGCATCCGCCCCAAACCGGAGATAATGCCGGTGGTCATGGAGCCTTGCAGCCCAAAGGGGTTGCCGATGGCGACGACAAGCTGGCCGATTTTGAGCGCATTAGAGTTGCCCAGAGGAACGACTGTTAAATCAAGCCCGTCCGTATCCACCTGAATCACAGCCAAATCGGAATCAGGGTCGGCGCCAACCAGGTCAGCGTCCATTTCCGTGCCATCGGCAAAGGTGACGATGATACGGTCAGCGGTGGCGATGACGTGGTTGTTGGTGACGATGTGCCCATCGGCGTCATAGACAAAGCCGGAACCCAGCCCTTGCTGTGTTTGGGGCGGGGCCTGCTGGAATTGGCGCAGGTCGGGGAAGCCGGGAATTTGGGGCATTTCCGGCGTGTCAGGTTGATTGCCGCTGACTGCCCCTTCATTGGGCCTGTCTACCACACGGATGTTGACAACGGCCGTGTTCACGCGCTCGTATAAACCAACAAGCGAATCCTCATCAAAGGGAAGCTGGGTGACGATGGTAGATGTTTCACCCGCTGCCGGGGGCGCTGTTTCAATGCTATTGTCTGAATGGCTGGGAACTGACGCTGCCGTTTGGGTCTCGTCAAGGGCGGGGCCACAACCGACTAACACCAGCGCCAGCAGTAAAATGGTTATCGTTACGAACAGGGTTTTTCTGTTCATGATGACCTCCTATGCTGTGTGTGTTAACCAATTGTTTGTATTTTCGCGTAGAATTATTGTCCCCAAAAGTCTGAAATGCGTTAGCGCCAGATTAAAAGATGATAAGACACGCCCGTGTTTGACATTCCGGCGACTGGAAGGTATATCATACTTCTTGTGAGGTGTACCAATGCAAATTAAAGCGCTGTCCCAACGAACGAATTTACCGGCTAAAACGATTCGTTATTACGAAGAAATAGGGTTGCTGCCGCCGCCAAAACGGCTGCCTAACGGCTACCGGGATTATGAGGAAACGGCCGTTCCCCGCATCAAACTCGTCGCCGGGGCGCGCACGCTGGCGCTGTCGCTGGACGACATCGGCGAAATTTTGGCCCTGCGCGACCGGCGCGAAGCCCCTTGCCGCACCCTGCTGGACTTGTTAGCGGCCAAAGCGGACGAAATTCAGCGGCGCATCGCCGAACTGCAGCAGTTGGAAGTAGAACTGCGGGAGCTACATGCTCTCGGCCTTACTTTTCCCACCGATGACGTGGATGGCAAGCATTGTGTTTGTCATCTGGTAAGCGAACGGTCAGCGACTAAATAGCGGCCCGCAAACCTCTTCTCGCATCCCCCTCTTATCTTTTTTCCTTGACTTTCCAGCCACTGGAAGGTGTACCATGGGGACATGGACGAACGAATTGTCACCCGAACCAATTTGACCTGCCCCGCATGCGGGCATGTGGCGATGCTGGACATCCCGATGAATTATTGACTGGCTTTTCATACGTGTACCCGTTGTGGTACCAGATTACGGCCGTTGCCCGGCGACTGCTGCGTGTTTTGTTCCTACGGCGATCATCACTGCATCAGCAAACAAAAAGAGGCGTTGGCGCGAGGCGACCATGAATAAATTTGATTGAGCTGTTATGGATGCAGGGGAGGGCGGCTTGCCCGCGGTCGCTTTCAAACTTATGGTTTGATTTGGAAACGGCTGTGTTTCATCTCAGTTGATGTATCGGGAATTCGTTAGTGTCTTTAGTTTTTCGCCACCTCCTTGTAGATGATGTATCGGGAATTGGAATTCCCGATACCTACTCGAGAGGAAGTTG
>JANTGY010000371.1 GCA_024762695.1 Anaerolineae bacterium | reverse complement strand
GGCGGGGTTGAGGTATTTGTTGCGCGAACTCATAGCCAGCCCATCCGGTTCGCGCACGATGGGGCAGATGACCATGTCCAGGTTGAAGTTGAGGTCGCGTACCATTTGGCGCAGGACGACGGTTTGCTGGGCGTCTTTTTGGCCGAAGTAGGCGCGGGTGGGCTGGATGATGTTGAACAGCTTGGCGACGATGACGGCGACTCCGGCGAAATGGGTGGGGCGAGAGGCGCCTTCGAGGGGTTGGGTAACTTGGGAGAGGGTAACGGCCGTTTGAAAATCAGCCGGATACATCACCTCGTCAGTGGGCGTGAACGCCAGGTCTACGCCCTCGGCGCGCAGCAAATCCAGGTCGCGTTCCAGGTCGCGGGGGTAGCTGCTCAGGTCTTCGGTGGGCGCAAATTGGGTCGGATTGACATAGATGCTGACGGCGACGCGCTCATTTTCTCGCCGCGCCTGCCGCACCAGCGACAAATGTCCTTCGTGTAGAAACCCCATTGTGGGTACGAACCCCCAGGTTGCGGCGGGGTCTTGCCAGCGGATGGCGCGGGCTTCGTTGATGTTGGCAGTAATTTTCAAGTTTTTCCTCCAGTATTAAGATTAGAGACTAGAGGCTGGAGACTTGTGAGCGTTTTCTCAATATCCAGTTTCCAAGCGCCCGTCTCTTGTAATTTTATCATGCGATAAAGTTCGGCGTTAATGGGTGTTGGAATGCCAGTTTTACGGCCGTTGCTCACCACGGCCCCACAAATCGCTTCAATCTCAGTGGGTGCGCCGCGCTGGATGTCTTGCAGCATGGAGGAATGGTTGGCGGCGGTGGCCTGGGCGACTTGTAAGGCGCGCTTTCCGGCGTCAGGGTAGGGCAGGGTGATGCCGAGAGATTGGGCGACAATGGCCGTTTCCCGCGCCGCCGCCATCATGATCTGTTTGGCCGACTCATTTTCCGTCAAAAAGCCATTGGGAACGCCCAACAAAGCCGTTAAAGGATTGATGCCGCAGTTAACAGCCAGCTTGGCCCACACTAAGCTATCCACATTATCAGCCAACTCAGTTTGCAGGCCAGCTTGATTGAACAGATTGGCAACGGCCGTTACCCGCCTTTCCGTTTCAGGTGTGTAAGCCAGGTGGGTAGGCCCATGCCCCGCATGGCGGATTTTGCCCGGTTCCAGCATGGTTGCCCCTTGTGCGGTAATGCCCAGGACAGCGCGGTTGGCGCCGAGTACGGCCGTCAACTTTTCCAGATTGCCCAGCCCGTTTTGTAAAGTCAGGGCCAATCCATCCGGTTTGAGAATTGGCTGAATGGTCTGCGCTGCTTGGGCGGTTTGGCCGCTTTTGACCAGAATGAGGGCTAAATCGGCTGGCGGGATGGCGGGCGGGTTGTTGGTTGCCCAAAGTTGGTGACGGGAGGAACGGCCGTCCACTTCCACCACCGTCAACCCATCTTGCGCCAGCGCCGCCAACTGTTCCGGCCAACGCCCCAGCAGCGTTACCGGCGTCAGCGGCGACAAAAACGCGCCAAACAAACAGCCCATCGCCCCCACGCCAATAATCACTACATTCATCTGATTCTTTGGGTTCTTCGCGCTCTTTGCGGTTGATTCAAGTCAGTCTTTAATCTTTAATGATCCTTCTGAATTCTGCAAGTTCTTCTTCGGGCATGGGATAAGTGTGTTCGGCGGCGGGGAAACGGCCGTTAACCACATCATCCCGGTAAGCGACAAACGCATCCAGAATGGTTTGCTTGAGATTGGCGTACTCCTTCACAAAACGGGGCTGCAAGCGGTCGAACATGCCCAGCAGATCGTGAAAGACCAGCACTTGCCCGTCGCAGCCCGCTCCCGCGCCAATGCCGATGGTGGGGATGGCCAGCTTTTGGCTGATGACGGCGGCGACCGGTTCGGGTACAGCTTCCAGAACGATGCTGAAGCAGCCAGCCGCTTCCAGAGCCAGAGCGTCTTGCAGCAGATTTTGGGCGGAAACGGCCGTTTTCCCTTGAACCCGATAGCCGCCCAACTTGGATTGGGATTGAGGCGTCAGGCCAATGTGTCCCATCACCGGCATTCCGGCGCGGACAATGGCTTCAATGGCCGGAACCATTTCCCGCCCGCCTTCCAATTTGACAGCATCCATCCGGCCCTCTTTTAGCAGCAAACCGGCATTGCGTACCGCTTCGGTTATGTCGGTCTGGTAGGAGAGGAACGGCAAATCGCCGACGGTGAAGGCAAACTGCGTCCCGCGGGCGACGGCGCGGCAGTGATGCAGCATCTCGGCCATCGTCACCGGGACGGTGTTTTCGTAGCCCAGCATCACCATCCCCAGCGAATCGCCCACCAAAATAATGTCAATTTCGGCCTGATCGACCAGCATGGCGCCGGTGTAATCGTAGGCTGTGAGCATGGTAATGGAACGGCCGTTATCCTTCTTGCGCTGCAAATCCAATATCGATACTTTTTTTCGACTCATACTTTCCTCATGGGGCGATGGAAGTTACACAGAGTTTCACGGAGAAGACACAGAGACACACAAAGGAATCGGAGAGGAAAAATTTATTGGAGATTTGTTCTTTTCTCTTTGCTCTCTCTGTGAATCTCCGCGCATCCTCTGCGTAACTCTGTGTCCCTTCTTAGTTATTGCGCCAAATTAAATAACTTATCAGCAAGGGATTCGATGATGCTGCGGAGGGCCAGTTTTGCGCGCCAGGCGGCAGGGATGCCTTGTTCGCCATAGAAGGCGCCGGCCAGTTGACCGTACACAGCCGCTGTTGTATCGGCGTCATCGCCCAGATTAGCGGCCAGCAGGCAGCCATCGCGGAAATTGTCGCTGTGATAGAAGGCCCACAAAGCTGCTTCCAACGATTTTACCACATAGCCGCTGCCTTGAATGTCAGGCGGCTGACGCTTTTTGAAGGAACCGGCGGCGATTTCGTCTATTTCAGGAGCCAGGGGATGGGTTTGCCAGTAGGTGGCGAGCGGCGCGTAGCCCGCAGCAAGCAGAGTTTCTTTGTCGGCTCCATTGAGCGCGCCGACGAGTAATCCGCCGAAGTAATGACAGGCGGAAACGGCCGTTGCCGCGCCATGCGTCGTTCTTGAGCTTTCACCCGATTTTTCAATAGCCTGGGCCGGGTCGTGGGCGTAGGCCATAGGCACAGGAGCCAGCCGCATAATGGAGCCATTTCCCGCTGAATAAGGATCGGTTGAGCCGGAAAATGGGTCGCCGGTTTGTTGGTAACGGTGCAGCGCGTCCCGAACTGTATTGCCGATGTCGAAGCAACGGCCGTTGCTGCTCATATAGCCTTCTTTGTACCAACGCACATACCTATCCATTTGATCGGCGGGATCAAATCCTTGCTTTTCCACCAGGCTGGCTGCCAGACACAGCGCCATCGAGGTATCATCCGTCCACTGCCCCGCTTCCAGCCGGAACGGCCCACCGCCGATCATGTCGCTGATGGGTGCAAAGCTGCCTGGCGGCTTGAATTCCAAGGTTGTGCCGACGGCATCGGCAGCGGCCAGACCTAACAGACAACCGTGAAATCGCTCAATTGTTTGGATAGATGCCATAATAATTCCGACCTAGTAGCTTGTCGGAGAAAGAATAATGGGACACGGATTTCACGGATAAACACAGATTTTTTGATATTTTTGAGGCTCTTCGCCAATTAGTGTACCAAACGAACCGAATACACTTAGCTTGTCATTCCCGCGAAGGCGGGAATCCATGCTTTTAGAGGAGTGGATTCCT
>JANTGY010000370.1 GCA_024762695.1 Anaerolineae bacterium | reverse complement strand
CTCTCGTCGAAAAACAGGCGTGATGCGCAAGGCGGATGGCCCGCACTTAAAATGCCCCACAATAACGGCCGTTGGTTGACATGGGCCTATCGCCGGAGTTTGTTTTGCTAACCGCAACAGGTCGCCAGTTTTTTCGGAAGATGACAGGAAGCGAGCGGCCGTCATATGCGCGCCCCAGGGCAATCGCCAATGATGTCCATGCCTGGCCCCGGCCGCTTGAAATTCGGCGCCAATTTGCCAAAACGCCTCGTTTCCCTGGCCGGCGGCGATGACGGCTTTCTCATTGAACAGCCACTCCTGAAAATCAATTCGCACTGCGCTCAGAAGCTCCGAGTCTAAATGATTGCACACAGTGGCGAAAGTTTCCAGAATGTTCGCATCCGGCTTGAAACTTTCTTGTGGCTGGCTTTGGTAAACAGTGATGGTTGTATGCAAATTACTTTTGTCAAAGGGAAAAACTGGCACGATCTGGTTGATTTGACGGTTTAACGCGGCCGCTTTGGCTGTCGCGGCATCAGAAAATAGCCAGACCGCAAAATATCCCGCATCTGGTTCTCTGACGTATTTTGTCGTTTCCACACGAGGTAGGGTAGGCATTCGCGCGCGAAAGTGTTCTTCATAGATTTTATTTTGTTTTGCTGCGGATGATGGCGTCATAGTTTATGGCTTGTCAAATGTTTTGAGTGCGATTCGTAAACGGTTGGTGTCCGACGGCCGTCCCACGCTAATCCGAATGCAGTTTTCCACGCCCGGCTTATCAAAATAGCGGACGAGGACGCCGTGCTGCTCCAAATCCAGCTTCAATTGTCGCGCATCGCGGCCTAAAACGCGAAAGAGGATGAAGTTGGATTGGCTGGGGTAGGGCTGGAGCCAATCAAATTGGGCTAATTCGGCGACGATGCGTTCCCGTTCTTGTACGATCAATTTGATTTTTTCGCGTAGCCAATCAGCATCATTCAGCGCCGCTAATGCCGCCAACGATGCAGCGACGTTGATGTTGTATGGTTGTTTGATCTTCCACATATGCGGCAGCAGCCATGCGGGGAACGCGCCGTAGCCCACGCGCAGCCCAGCCAATCCCGCTAACTTGCTGAACGTGCGCAAAACGGCCAGATTATCGTATTCCATCACCCAATTGATGCGAGAAGGATTAACCGCAAAGGGCGCAGAGGGCGCAAAGTTTTTTTCTTTCTTATCTTTGCGGTCTTCGCGCTCTTTGCGGTTAATTATTCCTACAAAATCAATATACGCTTCATCTAATACGACCAGGACGGGCAGGGCCAGCAGACGGCGTAAATCCTCGTCGCCAATCACACTGCCGTTGGGGTTGTTAGGCGAGCAGATGAAGAGGATTTTGGCGTTGTGGCGGGCGACGGCCGTTTCTATTCCCTCCATATCCAACGCGAAATCAGCTTTACGGGGGACAGCGACATATTTGCCACCGTTTACGGCCGTACTAAACGGATACATCCCAAACGACGGTGGGCAATCAATCACAGCATCCCCCGGCGATAGGACGACGCGCAAAACCAAATCAATCAACTCATCGGCGCCAGCCCCGGCCATGAGGTGAGATTTGGGAATGCCGACGTATTGGCTGAGCGCGTCGCGCAACTGGTTGGATTCGGGGTCGGGGTAGATATGATAGTAACGGCCGTTGCCTAGCGCATCCAAAACCTTCGGCGACGGCCCATACGGATTCTCATTCGCATCCAGCTTAACAATATCATCAGGTTCCCGCCCCAACCGCGCCGACAACACCTCAAACGGTACAATCGGCGTATACGGATCCATGTTGACTATATCTGCTCTGATGAATTTGTGGGTCATGGTTTCTCCAAAAGAATTAACCGCAAAGGACGCAAAGATTTACAAGTTTAAGACGATGCGCTTGATGCCATTTTTCATTAGGCGGACATTGAAATTAAGGAGTAATCCCAATTTACAGTTGGTTAGTTTTAGATACGTGATTATTTGCGCCTCATGAATTGGCGCTAATCTTTCTACCGCTTTTAATTCCACTACAACGAGACCGCTACCAATAAATCCAGACGATATCCAACATCAAGCTTTGTCCCTTTGTAAATGACGGGCAGTGGTTTTTGCCGCTCAAATGGGACTTGGCGCAATGTAAGTTCGTGCGCCAAACATTCTTCATAGGCCGATTCCAACAATCCCGGCCCCAATTGTTTATGAACTTCAATCGCTGCCCCAATAATTGCCTGCGATAGTGGATTTTCTCTTTTTTCCATCTTTCCCTCCTGATTTTTATGTATGAATTTAGCGCAAAGGGCGCGAAGAACGCAAAGAATTGAAGAGAAAAACTTTGCACTCTTTGCGTCCTTTGCGGTTCAAATCCTCTTCATAGCCGCATTTTGGTGCGCCGTCAATCCTTCCGCCTGGGCGATACGCGCCGCGATGGGGCTGAGACGTGCCGAGGTTTCGTCGTCTAGTTGGATAATGCTGCTAATTTTGACAAAGTCGGACACATTGAGCGGCGAGGCGAAGCGGGCTGTGCCGCTGGTGGGCATGACATGGCTCGGCCCGGCTACATAATCGCCCAGCACTTCAAAACTGCGCTCGCCGATGAATAAGCCGCCAGCGTTGGGGATTTTATCCACGTACTGTGCCGGGTTTTGCGTGGCGATGCAAGTGTGTTCGGCGGCAAAATCGCTGGCAAGTTGGCACGCTTCGTCTAAATTGGCGGTGAGGACGATGCCGCCTTGCCCATTCAGCGCAGTGGCGATGGTTTCGGCGCGGCTCAAGTTCTCCATTTGCCGCGCAACTTCCACCTGAACGGCCTGGGCAAATTTGAGCGAGGGGGTGAAGAGCACGGCCGTTGCCAACACATCATGTTCCGCCTGGGCCAATAAATCAGCCGCCACCCAGGCCGGATTGGCCGATTCGTCAGCGACAACGGCCGTTTCCGTCGGCCCATACAAGCCATCAATCCCCACAATGCCATACACCTGTCGCTTGGCCAGCGTCGTAAACAAACCGCCCGCCCCCACAACCTTGTCCACGCGCGGGATGCTCTCCGTGCCAAAAGCCATTGCTGCAATGGCCTGCGCTCCGCCCAGCGTGTAAACCGTATCAATGCCGCAAATCTGCGCCGCAGCCAGAATCGCATCAGCCACCTTGCCATCCTTTCCAGGCGGCGTGGCGACGACGATTTCCGGCACGCCCGCCACCTGCGCCGGAATGACGGCCATAAGCAGCGAACTAGGCAGGGGAGCCGTCCCGCCGGGCACATAAACGCCGACGCGCTGGATGGGCGTGACCCGCTGGCCCAGCGTGCCGCCCATCGTGTTCGTCGTCCAGTTGGGCAGCGGCTGGAATTCGTGGAATTGGCGGATGCGTTTGGCGGCGGCGTTTAATGCTTCAAAAAGCGGGATGGAGATGCGTTTCCCCGCCGTTTGAATCTCGGATTTGCTTACTTGCATACCTGCAGCTTGCACACGGTCTATTTTCAACGTCCAGTCGCGCAAAGCTGAGTCGCCCCGTTCCCGAACGTCGCGCAGGATGTGGGTTACGGCCGTTTCCGGCGTCGCTCCCATCCCAAATAATCTATCCAAGCTAGCCTGCAACCCCGATGGCACAGTTGGCTCCAATGCCATCTCCCGCCGTAAGATTGTTTTTAACGCTTCGTCTTTGCTGTAAATTTTAATCATAGCGTCCTCAATTTTTTTTACCGCAAAAGACGCAAAGGCCGCGAAGAAAAAGAGAAACCTTTGCGCTCTTTGCGCCTTTGCGGTTAATTTAACGCCGCCAGCATCGCCTTATAGCGCTCCGGCTCTTCCTCAAAAATGTAAGTGATGGGCGACACAAT
>JANTGY010000369.1 GCA_024762695.1 Anaerolineae bacterium | reverse complement strand
GCCCGCGCGATGAGCGCCTTGGGATGGTGGGCGAACAATGCACGCATGAGGTCGGGCCAGTGCGGTTTCAACTCGTCTGCGGCGTGCCGGAGGATGTGCCCCACGCCCGGTTCGGCAATGTCCACAAAGCGGCGGATGTGCTCGGCGTCGTGCATGGCTGCTCCGGCCTGGGTCAGCCGGTCGGCGCCCCACCAGCGGGCGTGCATGGCGGCCAATCCTTCAGCCAATGCCAGCCCGTAAGCCAGCGTCGGTTCTTTGTCGAAAGAGTCAATGTGGGTGTCGGACACGTCGGCCAGGAGGATGTGGTAGCGCTGCAAAGTGTCATCGTAGGCGGCGTCGTAGCAGGGGATGAGCGGCGCATCGGGTACGTCCACGTAGTCGCGGGTGTAGTAGGGCACTTCGGACGGCAGGAAGCTTTCATCGTCGTCCAGGTCGGTGTTGACCAGTTTGAGGAACAAGCGCTGCGGCCGTTCGCCGCGGGCGTCGGAGGTGTAGGTCAGGCGCAGTTTGGCGTTGGTGGACCAGTTGCCCCGGCCGTCCACCCGGGTGAAGGAGGCGACCCGGCCCTGAGTAAGTGCGCCGTTTTTGCTGAGTGCGGCCGTCAACCAATCAACCGTCACCTGCTCCATGCTCGTAATCACTTTTTTCATGCCAAGGCCTCCTCAAAGCCGGTTTGCAGAAGTTGGGAAAAGCGGCTGCCGGGCTCGGCGGCCAGTTGGATACGCGGGCCGTGTTCGGCGATACGGCCGTTTGCCAAAATCAATATGTCGTCCGCCCGCTGTACCGTTTGCAGGCGGTGGGCAATGATGATGGCGGTACGATTTTGCAGCAGCCGGTCAATGGCTCGTTCCAGAAGCTGCTCCGTTGCCGGGTCCAGCCGGGAGGAAGCCTCATCCAGAATGATCAGATGGGGGTCGCGCAGGAAGACGCGGGTGAAGGCCAGCAACTGCGCTTCGCCCGCGGACAGCCCTTTGCCACCTGATTTGAGCATGGTGTCCAGGCCGTCCGGCAGGCCAGCCAGCCAGGCGTCCAGCCCCAGGGTGTGGATGGCCTGGTGAATGTCGGCATCGCTGATGGGTACGGCCGTGTCGTCATAATTGCGGAACAACGTCAGGTTGTCCCGAATCGAGGCGGCAAACAACTGCACCTCCTGGGTTACCATCCCCACCCGCTGCCGTAAATCAGACAAAGCCACATCGCGCACATCAATGCTGTCCAGGGTAATCGCCCCGGTATCCACATCATAGAGGCGAAAAAGCAAGCGGGTCAGCGTCGTTTTGCCGCTGCCCGTGCGTCCCAACACACCCAAGGTGTGGTTGGCGGGTAAGGTGAAGGTGATGTCGTGGAGAACGGTTTGCGTGGTGATCGGTAATCGGTGATCGGTAATCAGTTTACCGTTCACTGATGACTGTTTACCGTTCACCGATAACCGATCTTTGTAGGCAAAGATAACGTTGTGGAAACGGACGGTTGGAGCGGCGGGGGGCAGTGTTTGCCGGGCGGCTTCTGGTACGTCGGGCTGGATTTGGAAGAATTCGTTAATACGGTTCACGCTGGCCATTGCTCGCTGCATATTGGCCACCTGCCGCCGGATTCGGCTGATGGGACTTTCCATCAGGTCGATGTAAAAAGCCAGCAGGAAGACTGTGCCGATGCTGATCTGGTTTTGCAGGTAAGCAAATCCGGCCAGCCCCAGCGTGGCTGCCAGCGCCAAAATGTGAAGCATCTGGCTGCTGGAAAAGGTGAAGCCGCCATACAATGTGGCCCGTACCCGCTTGCGGGCGATGTTGGCATGCATCGGGTAATACTTGTTTAGCACGTAAGCGCTGCCGCCGTTGGCCCGAATATCCTCGGTGCCGTTGAATCGTTCTTCCAGGAAGCCGAACATCTCGGCGTATCCCTGGCGAATACCGTTCCAGATTTTCACAGTGGGCGTCTGGATGAGGCGCAGAAAGCCCAAAGTAAACAGCCCGTAAGCCAGCCCAATCAGCCCAAAGCGCCAATCTTCCCGAAAGAGCAGAAAGAGAATGCCCAGGATGAGGAGAGTGTTGCCGAAAACCTGCACAAATAGTTGGGAGAAGTATTCGGCGAGGGCGGTCACGTCGCCGTCAATGCGCTGGATTAGTTCGCCGGGAGTGCGCAGTTTGTGGAAACCCATGTCCAGGCGTATACAGTGGCGGGTCAGGTCGACGCGCAGACGATTGGTGGCGGCCCAGCCTAAATCTTCGCCAAAATAGGTGGCGGCCAGGGCGGCCCCTTTTTGCAGGAGCGTGGCGAGAAGGAAGAGCAGGCCCATCTGCACCAGCAGCCGGGTAGCGGCTCCGGCCTGGGCGGCGTCCAGGAATTGGCGGATGATTTGCGGGGCGAACAGCTGTAAGCTAATTCCCACCAGGATGAGGAGGAGGAGAATGAGGAGGCGGCGGTGATACGGCCGTAAATAAACCCGCAGCAAACTAATCGAAGATTGTGCCATGCCGCACCTCCGCTTCATAACGAGCCTTGTCTATTTCATACCGGTGGTACGGCGTTTCTGACAAATCTCGTTCCAGTTTCATGAAAGTTTGGGCATAAACCATGCCCGCCTTCTCCATCATCCGCGCCGAGGCAACGTTGGATGTTTCGCAAATGGCTGCCAGCTGCGGCACATCGAGCGTTTCGAAAGCAAAGCGAATCATCCGGCGCACCGCTTCACTCATGTAGCCGCGCCCCCAGTATGAGCGATGCAGAGCGTAATCCAACGCTAATTGACCCGGCACGCCGCCGCCAACGCCTAGTGGCCATGCCAGTTGTACGTAACCAATCAATCGGTCTTCTTCCCGCAGAACAACAGCCCGGCTGGTTGGTATTGGTTTTCGGCTGTATTGTTGTTTGAGTTTGTCTGTCACCCAATCACGGCATTGCGCTTCGTTCATGGGGTAAACGTAGCGAGCGACGTCAGGGTGGCTGAAGATTTCATACATGGCGGGCCAATCCATGCCGGTAAATTCGCGTAAAATCAGGCGTTTTGTGGTTAATGTATTCATAGCGTTTTTCTCTTGTCGGGCAATTTTGCAAAATTGCCCGACGGTCTGTTACCAATCACGACCCATGTACGGCCGCCATAAATCCAGTGTCAGGTCAACGGGATCGGCCGTTACGCCAAAACGGGCAAAATAATCGCAAACACGGGTGATGTCTCGCTGCAACAGATCAAAAGCGTTGGGATTGTGCCGCGCCTCAACCATTTGGGGGAAGTCAATCAAGGTGATGCTGCCTTCCCAGTAGAGAATGTTGTAAGCGGATAGGTCGCCGTGAATCAGATGATGATCCAGCATGAGGGCTACGTTATCCATGACCCGGCGGAACAGGGTGTGTGCTTCGTCCTGTTCCAGCCTGATTTCACTCAACAGGGGCGCTGCGCCGTGTTCGTTGCCGATGAAAGCCATGAGAATCGTATTGCCTTGTTGGGCTACCGGTTTGGGCACGTCCGCTCCGGCTTCGTAGAGGAGAGTTTGGGTGCGGTATTCGTTGCCAATCCACCACTGGATGTCTACTGATTTACCGAACGTGGTCTTTTTGCGCAGCGCGACTTTGACTCGACGGCCTTTGATCTGTTTGCCGGCTTCGTCGCGCAGTTGGCGGCCGGCTTTGTACACGGCGTCGTTTTTCAGATGGCGTAACATGCGCGGCCGGTACAGTTTGGCGGCAATAAACTCCAGGCCGGTCGCTTGATGCGCATCGCAGCGGTAGACGTTGGCTTCCTTGCCGCCCTTCACCAGATGGGTCAGGTCGGTGATGATCTGGTCGCGGTAAAACGGCCCGGCCGATTCGATGACCCACCAGCGCTCGTGGTGGCGCGGGTCGAG
>JANTGY010000368.1 GCA_024762695.1 Anaerolineae bacterium | reverse complement strand
GGGGCGGTTAGCCAAACTATCAAAGCGGTTCAAGCCTGCCAACAAGGGAATATGGCGGTGTTGTTGCGCGATGAAGGAGGGGATACGGCCGTCGCTCTAGCCCTGGTCGCCAAACCGGCATTGCTGGCGACAAATTGGACTGCGCGTGGAAACCAAGAAATCAATCGCGTATTTAGCGAAATGGCTCGCACATTAGCAACAGTGGATTACAGAAAGGAATGGAAAAGGAAATAAGAGCAACAAAATCCGCGTTCATCTAGCAGGCTGTCGGAAAAGTCTAAGAAACATTGATTGGACACGGATTAACGCGGATAAACACGGATTATCAAGTCAAAAATATCAAATAATCTGTGTTTATCCTTGAAATCCGTGTCCCTTTTTTTCTTTCTCCGACAAGCTGCTAGGAGATATTATTAGCTGCTCGTAGTTAGCCACGAAGCCTTCAGAGTGCGTTTGGGAAACGGTACTCCGAAAACTGCGCACCTTACTACAAGCATGTTATACGAGGAGGCAACAGTGATTCAATCGTCGTTTGTAGAGAATCGGTCAGTGTTCTTTCGCGTGTTGAGCGATGATCAGATTGAGGAAATTAAACGCGCCGCTTTTGAAGTGTTGGCAAAGGTTGGCTGCGAAGTGCATCACGAGGGCGCGCGCCAACTTTTTAAGCAAGCTGGAGCCATTGTACGCGGCGACCGAGTCAAAATTCCGCAGCATATCATCGAAGCCTGTATTCGCACCGCGCCCAAAGGCTTCACTATTTATGATAGGGATGGCAGCCGGGCCATGGAAGTGGAGGGACGCAAAAGCTATTACGGCACCTCAACGGCCAGCCCCAACAGTAAAGACGCCTACACCGGCGAAATCCACAAAACCCGCGTCGCTGATATTGGCTTAGGCGCTAAAGTAGCCGATGCGCTGCCCAACATTGATTGGGTAATGCCGATGGGATCGTCGCAGGATGTGCATCCTTTGGCGGCCGACCTGTTTGAGTTTGAAGCGGTTGTTACCAACACGACCAAGCCCATTGTTTTTATCGGTTATTCGCCGCGCGGCGTGGACCTCGTTTTTGAAATGGCGGCGGAGGTAGCCGGCGGATTAGAGCGATTGCAGGAACGGCCGTTTCTCATCCTCTACCCCGAACCCATCTCCCCCTTCGTCTTTCCCAAAGACGTAGTGGATCGCATGTTCATCGCCGCCGACCTGAACATGCCCCAAATTCCAGGCCCGGTAGCCCAGCCAGGCGCAACCAGTCCTGTAACGCTGGCCGGCGCCGTCACCCAACTCATCGCTGAGGGACTGATGTGTTTGACGCTGGTGCAATTACGACGACCGGGCGCGCCCTGTTTCCTGGGAGCAAACGTTGGCGTCTTTGACATGTCCACCACCAATATGAGCATGGCCGGGCCAGAAACTAGCCTGGCCATCGCCGCCCAATCCGAAGTTGCTCAATCCTTCGGTTTACCAACCTGGGGCTTGGCCGGGGCAACTGACGCCAAAGTTCTGGATGCGCAGGCAGGGCTGGAGAGCGCGTTCCACATTTTGGCTCAGGGATTGGCCGGCCTGAACCTAATTCATGATGTTGGGTACATGGACATGGGCATGGTTTGCTCAACCGATATGCTGGTAATGGGCGATGAGATCGTCGGAATGGCCCGCCGCTTCATCCAGGGAGTTGAGGTCAACGCTGAAACGCTGGCTCGCGAAGTAATCGCCCGCGTTGGCCCCGGCGGGCATTACCTGGAAGACGACCACACGTACGACCATTTCCGGCAGCAATTGTGGCGGCCAACTTTACTGGAGCGACGCGGATATGAAGATTGGCAAGC
This sequence comes from Anaerolineae bacterium, assembly GCA_024762695.1. Taxonomy (GTDB): domain Bacteria; phylum Chloroflexota; class Anaerolineae; order Promineifilales; family Promineifilaceae; genus JACKCC01. The sequence goes on along the minus strand of JANTGY010000368.1, from coordinate 2,024 downwards.
GGCCGGCGAAAAGGATATGGCGCAGCGGGTGCGGGAAAAAGTTTTGCATATTCTGGACGAACATGAGACACGGCCGTTACCAGACAAAACCCTAACCACTCTGGAAAACCTCCGATCGAAAGGCGAAAAAGAGTTAAGCTTACGCCAATAGATACGCCGCGATAACCCGATGTTCACAAAACTTTCGCGGCGGATAGGTTGAAAGGGCGTGACGCCGCATCGTTAATTATGGTTGACAACGGCCGTTTCCTTTGCTACCATGCCCCCATGTTTAAGCAAGTAGAAATCCAAGGGCAACAAAATGCCGCTGCTACCAGCCAGACCGATGGTCTGGTTCGTTCTGTTGCTTAAACCTTAATCATAAATTTCAAAAAACACACGCAACAAACGCCGCCAGACTCCCATCGGTCTGGCGGTTTTTTGTTTAATCAGATAATCGTGTAGTCTTGCAGCCGCTTCGTCAAAAATAAGACTGCAAGACTACACGACTACACAGCCAATTTGAAGTAAAATTCAACCTGCAATTTTTAGACCAAAATACGAGAGAGAAAATCAATGAAATCAGATAGACCTACAACCAGCAATGAAATTCGGCAGGCGTTCCTGGACTTCTTCAATGAAGTCGGACATGAAGTGGTATCCAGCTCGCCGCTGCCGCAGCATGATAATCCGACCCTGCTTTTTACAAACGCAGGCATGAACCAGTTTGCCGACGTGTTTTTGGGGAAGGAGAAACGGCCGTATAACCGCGCCGTCACCAGCCAAAAATGTATGCGCGTCCAGGGCAAACACAACGATTTGGAAAACGTCGGGCCGTCCCAACGGCATCACACCTTCTTCGAGATGCTGGGCAATTTTTCCTTCGGCGACTACTTCAAGTCCGAAGCGATAGATTACGGCTGGACGTTTCTAACCGAGGTGATTGGACTCGACCCCGAGCGTCTCTGGGCAACTATCTACCTGGACGACGACGAAGCGTTTGACCTGTGGCGGCGTTACCTGCCCGCCGAAAAAATCCTGCGCTTTGGCAAAAAAGACAACTACTGGGAGATGGGCGACGTTGGCCCCAACGGCCCCTGCTCCGAAATCCATTACTATCGCGGCGATTTGGACAACATTGATCCCAGCCTGCTCAACGATGACGACGACATGGACGAAGCGTTCCTGGAAGTGTGGAATCTCGTCTTCATGCAGTTCGAGACCGACGAAGAGGGCGTCAAAACGCCACTGCCTAAACCAAGTATTGACACCGGCATGGGCTTGGAACGGCTGGTGCGCATCCTGCAAGATGGCGACAGCAACTACGATACCGATTTGTTCACCCCGGCGATGGATAAAGTACAAGAACTGCTAGGCGATTCGGACGCACAGCGCGCTGAAAATTATGTGGGGTATCGCGTCATTGCCGATCACGGCCGTGCAGCCAGTTTCATGATCGCCGACGGCGTGCGCCCTAGCAGCACCGGCGCCGGTTACGTCTTGCGGATGATTACACGAAGAGCCGCCCGATTTGGCCGCAAAATCGGCTTCACCGAGCCGTTTTTGGCTCAAATCGCCCAGGTTTACATCGACCAGATGGGCGAGGCGTACCCGGAACTGAAACTGCGGCGCGAGCACATCTTGCGCACCATCACTCAGGAAGAACATAAATTTGAGCGCACGCTGGACACCGGTCTGGCACACCTGGATGCGTTGATGACTGCCATGCGCGGAGCAGGTGAGACGGAAATCCCCGGTGGTAAAGCATTTGATTTGTACGCCACCTACGGCCTGCCGCTGGAAATCACGCGGGATGTGGCGCTGGAAAAGGGGGACATTACCGTCGATGAAGTAGGCTACATCCAAGCCAAAGCCGCCCATGCCGAAGCCAGCGGCGCGGGCAAGTTCGGCCAATATGTGACTGGTACGAATGTGTACGGCGATACGCTGCAAGAATTGATAACATCCGGTCAACTGGAAAATGGCGTGGAGCATGACCCTTATTCGGGCAGCGCTGCCGTTTCCGAAGTCATCGCCATCTTCAA
>JANTGY010000367.1 GCA_024762695.1 Anaerolineae bacterium | reverse complement strand
CCGGCATGGTGGATTTGGGCAAGGAGAAGGAACGGCTGGAGAAGGAGCTTGCCAATTTGGACAAGCAAATCAAGCGCGTCACCGGGTTGCTCAACAGTCCGTTTGCTCAGAAAGCGCCGACGGCCGTTGTTCAAAAAGAACGCGATAAATTGGCCCAACTCCAAGCCAGCCACGCCGAAGTTACCGGGCGGTTGGCGAGTTTGTAGTGGCTGGCACAGAGCACAAAAGTCTGCCGGACTTTTGTATTCCTCTGTCGCTGTTTTGTTTTACGGCCGTTTTTGTTCTATGATTGTAACTGGTCGAAAAGTTACACAGAGGTTCACAGAAGAGGCGCAGAGATTCACAGAAAATTATGTAAGCGTTCAGCCCGTCAGCAAACCAGCCTATCAGCTCGAAGATTTTGGTTATAAAATTTGGTTGCAGGGCTGAAACATGGTCATTCGGATCTGTTTTGTTCCTTTGTTAGGCGTTTTTCATTAGCTAACGGCAGGTTGACTGGCTGAAATGCTGATAGCTGAACGCTCGCTAAATAATTATCTACCGACTGGGATATGCGCATTACATTTGAAAAAAGTATTATCCTTGTTGAATTTTTGGAATGGGTATGATGAATAAATTTAAACCAACCGGCATAACTGCCGATCGCAACGAAAGAGTATTAAGAATCACCTGGAATGATGGACATGAAAGCGCTTATCCCTTTGCTGGGCTGCGCGCCGTTTGCCCTTGTGCTGAGTGCCGGGGCGGGCATGAAAATATGGGCCAGCCGCCCGACCAGCGAGTTGTCCGCGACACGCCTAATGAAAATATGAACATTCAGGAAATTGAGGCAGTGGGCAGCTATGCTATCCAATTTTCGTGGAGCGATGGTCATTGGGCTGGCATTTACACCTGGGAATTTTTGCGAAAGGCTTGCCCCTGCCCGATTTGTTTGCCTGAAAGCTAAATCAAGAACGCAAGCCAGTAGAAACTTTGGCCGCAATATGATGAACAACTTCATCATATTGCGGCTTTGTTTTTTAGCGAAGGATTGGACAGGGGGACCAATAAGCTTACATACCTGGCCCAACAATATGGGGGGTTTTCTGGGATTTCACGATGGAGACACGAAGGCGCAAAGAAAACATCTCTTTGGAAATTCGTGGGGTGAAGCAAAAATTGGCATCGAATGCCGCGAATTACCGCGAAAAAACAAGAAATTCATGTTAGGTGGGCTATCAGTTCCTCAACGGGAACCAGATGCCGATCCTTTTCACTGCGCCGTTTTACTTCCACGCCGCCTTGTTTTAGGCTGCGTCCGCCAACCGTTATTCGCCAGGGAACGCCAATCAAGTCGGCGTCGTTAAATTTGACGCCGGGGCTGGCTTCGCGGTCGTCGTACAGCACATCAAAGCCTTCTTTTCGCAGCGTGTCGTAGAGCGAATCGGCCGTTTTGCGGACGTCGTCGCCCTTGCCGATGTGCATTAAATGCACCTGGAAAGGAGCCACGCTGTCCGGCCAAATAATGCCGTACTCGTCATGATGTTTTTCCACGATGGTGGCCATCAAGCGGTCCAAACCGATGCCGTAAGACCCCATGAAGATGAGCTTTGGTTTGCCGTTCTCATCCAGGTAGGTGGCGTTGACCGCTTTACTGTAGCGGGTTCCCAGTTTGAAACAGTGACCGGCTTCAATGGCGCGGCGCGCTTCGATACGGCCGCCACACTGTGCGCATTGGTGGCCGGTATCGGCCTGGGCGATGTCGGCCATTTGGCTGATGGCAAAATCGCGCGGGTAGTTGGCGCCGGTGTAATGGTAGCCGTCGTCATTGGCGCCGACGACAAAGTTGCCGCCCGCTTCCAGGGAGGTGTCGGCGATGACGAAAACGCCGGGCGCATCTATGCTTTTGGCGACATCCAGGCCGATGGGCGAGGCGTAACCGGGCGTCCCGCCAGCGGCGATGATTTCGGCGTCGGTGGCGGGGCGGATTGTCCCTTCGCCGATGGCGTTGATGAGTTTGACTTCGTTGACGTCTAAATCGCCGCGCACCAGACCGAAAATGAAACGGCCGTTTTTCTCTTCCTCGCCCGCCGGAGTCCACCAGTAAAAGACCGCTTTGCCCGTCTGACTGGTCGGCACGCCGATAAAATCGGCCACGTCAGCGATGGTTTTGCAGTCGGGCGTGGCCGTCTTGACCAATTCGTCTAATTTCTCCGGCTTTTCGCCTTCGCGTACAAAGACGGCCGCTTCCACATTGGCCGCGTAATCGCAGTTGGCGCAAGCGATGAACGTATCCTCGCCCTGATCGTGAGGAACGACAAACTCATGCGAGCTTTTGCCGCCCATCGCCCCCACATCGGCATTGATCGCCCGTGCCGGGGTGCCGCAGCGTTCAAAAATGTTGTAATAGGCTTGAATCATGTGCGGGTAATACTCATCCAGAGCTTCTTCGCTGGTATCCAGCGTGTAGGCGTCTTTCATGATGAACTCGCGCAGCCGCATCAAACCGCCCCGTGCCCGCGCTTCATTGCGGAACTTTTTGCTGATGTGGTACACCATGCGTGGCAAATCGCGGTAACTTTCCGTCTCGCGCAGGGCCAAATCCACCACAATCTCTTCGTGCGTGGCGGATAGAGCGTATTCGCGGTTGGCGCCCGTCTTCAACTTGAACAGCACATCCACTGTGTTCCAGCGGCCGGTCGCTTCCCAAAGCGCGGATGGGTGTAGGTTGGGCATCCACATTTCCTGGCCGCCGATGGCGTCCATTTCTTCCGATAGGATGTTCCAAATCTTGCGGATGACGCGGTAGCCGAAGGGCATGAAGGTATAAATGCCGGCCCCGGCCGGGCGGATGAAGTTGCCGCGAATAAGTAGTTGATGGCTGATCATTTCGGCGTCAGCCGGCGCTTCACGTAATGTTTTCCCGAAAGAGCGAGAAAGGCGCATGGGAGTCTCCTCTATAAATAGCTAGAGCTAGAGTGTAGAGCTAGAGGGCGTTTTTCCTCTCGCTCTACACTCAATTCTCTCGCTGTTATCATTCAATGGTATTGTGATGGCGGCCATTTTTGACGACAACACATAAAAAAGAAGTATAACAGCGGGAAAATAGGGCGTCAAAGTCTTAAAATAATGATGAATTTGCCGTGAATTGGGCAAAAACGCTTGCTATTTGAACGAGTTTGTTTTACTATCGCTTCTCGTCAAGTGTTTGTGGCAGTTTGTTAGTTAGGTCAATCCCGATTACATCGCCGCTAAAACTTGGATAGATTATTTTTGATAAAGGAAGGTAAACAAATGGCTTTTAGTTTTACAAATTCAAAGGATCGTACTTATTTCTTGCATAAACGCGACACGCAGTTGAAGAACGGCCGTACCCAAACCATCTACTTCTTCGCTAAAGAGGTAAAAGATGGCGCGTTGGATGCCGTACCGGAAGGGTACATTGTTTCCGAAAGCAAGAACGGACTCCCCGTTCTGAAGAAAGATCGTTAAGCCAGCGCTTAAACGATAAGAATGATAAGCCTCGGTTCAAGTGAACCGGGGCTTTTTTTTGTAAAAAGCTCCTGGTTGAAACTGGCGAACAATTTAGGGGAGTTGAATGAGGGCGAAGTCAGCCGTGTCAGTTGAGAGCCGCTGGTTAGTTTGGGGATCATAAAGGCCGACGCGCAGGGCAAGACGGGCGTCAATCATCCCATCAGGCAGCGTCAAAGTGTGGGCGTCCAGGATATATTCGCCGGCAGCCCATCCCGTGGTTGGCCGCGTCCAATTGGCCGGTTCGCCGTCGCTTTGGGCGATGATTTGGCCGTTTTCATCCACCAGATGTACAAAGACGCGATAACTGGTTTCCATTTCGGTTTGGGCTTGCCAGAGGAAAGTGAATGAGGAC
>JANTGY010000366.1 GCA_024762695.1 Anaerolineae bacterium | reverse complement strand
CCGGGACGGATAATACGATGCCTTATATTTTGGATGCGGTGCGGGCTTACGCCACGCTGGGCGAGATTACGGATGTGTTCCGCGAGGTGTTTGGGACATACCAGGAGCCGAATTGGATTTAGGCCCGTTTGTAGTCGGGCGCGCCGTGTTTGGGGAGCCTCTTAAACGCCACTCCGAAGACTACGTGGCTTACTACAAACCTGGTAGGTTAATTGATTGATTTCAATCGTTCAACTAACTCACTCAATATCATGGCCGTCGCGCCCCAGACTTTATGCCCTTCGATGATGAAGAAGGGGATGCGCACTTCGTAGCCGTGCAGTGTCCATGTTTCTTCCCGGCGTGCGGCGGGGTCGAGTAAATAACTTAACGGCGTTTCCAAGATTTCGGCGACTTCGTCGTCGCTGGGTGTGAAGTTGGGCCGCTGGCCGTTGGCGTACCAGGCGACGGTGGGGTGTACTTCAAAGTCGGAGGGGGGAATGTAAAGGGGGGTGAGTTGGCCGAGGATGGTTAGCTGTCCAGGATGAACGCCGATTTCTTCGTGGGCTTCGCGCACGGCCGTTTCTACAAACGTTTCGCCATTTTCATGTTTGCCGCCGGGGAAGGAAATTTGTCCGGCGTGGTCGTTCAAATCGTCGCGCCGCCGGGTTAGAACCAGGTAAATCTGCTTTTGATGGCAGTAAAGCAAAGTAAGGACGCCGCCCAAGCGCGGCCGTCCCGGTTTGCCGGTCGGGCGGCGCGCGCCGCGTGGAACGGGGGTCATTTTTTGTTGGGCGGCGACGGCGTCGAAGTTGGGAAGGTCGAGCGCTTGCTTGATGTCGGTTAATGTGTACTGTTTTTGCATAACGAATAAGCTTACCTGAAAACGGCCGTTTTTGGCAAACAGGAGCTTGGGCAAACCACGGTTTTTCAGTAGCCCCATTTTACCGTCATTCCCGCGCAGGCGGGAATCCATCTTCTCTTGTAACAAAATATGGATGCCTGCCTTCGCAGGCATGACAAGCCAACTACTGAAAAACCGTTTTGGGCAAACAGGAGCTTGGGCAAACAGGAGCTTGGGCAAACAGGAGCTTGGGCAAACAGGAGTTTGGGCAAACAGGAGTTTGGGCAAACAGGAGTTTGGGCAAACAGGAGTTTGGGCAAACAAAAAACCCGGTTTCTGCCAGAAACCGGGTTTTTAACGCGTAAATGATTTTCCTTATCAGGCAGTTGCTTTGCGGCGCATAACGGCGATGGCGCTGGCCGCCATCAAGAACAGCCCGGCCAGGGTGACGGCGGCGATGGTTGGATTGTTGTTGGCGGTGATGGTGTTGAGGTTAACGGCCGTTGGCCCGCCGTCAATGATGTTGAGGCCATATGGGCTAGGGTCGTTTGCCGGGGAAACTCCCCAGGGGTTAGTGTTAACCCTTACAATAGATTGCCCTGCGCTTGTGGCGCTGCCATTTGGCGCCCCATCTGTGCCATCTGCGCCAGTGTCATAGGCCGTACCGGCCAAAGGACTGGTTCCGCCAGGGGTGGGCGAGCAGGAAGTAAAAGTGAACGAATCCCAAGAGACGCAATCAGATACTAATGTTGAAGGCGAAACCAGGAAAAGAATGTCATTATTACCCAGCGTATTGCCAATTGCGCCATCGGCAATGTAAACGGTCTGTGCCGGAATTACAGAATCGGCTGGCGTGTACGACGCAAACTCCCCTGGTAATGACCCTGAGGTCTCGCCGATGATAAAATAGGCGCCAGGATTAACGATTGTGCTAACTGAAGCGATGACATCGCACGCGCCCTTGTCGCAAATTTGCCAACCATTCAGGTCTATGGCAGCGGCGCCCTTGTTGTGAATTTCTACCCATTGAGAGCCGGTAACTGAATCATGCATAACTTCGCTGATGATGAGATCGGCGTCGGCGGCAAAAACTGGCGCGGCCAGGATGGTCATTCCAATTAATCCTAAAACTAATACCAATACAGTTAAATTTTTTCGATACATGGTGTTCTCCCATTTCATTTTGATTGATGATGTAAACTGCTTTTCTCATGGTGATGACATTTTCCTTAGTATGGCCCGCTTAGCTTACTAATAGCCTTACCATTACCAGACTGTTGCTAGCGGCCGGCCCATAAGCCAGAAACTCATCGCCTAATTTCATTATAGCAATTTAACTGGTAAGTTAAGTTCGGATATAGTTAAAAAATTCCCCATTCTTTTGTCATCGCGTCTTTTGCTTTGCCTACGCTTCAACACACACTATAATTTATTTAGAAGCGGTTGCTCGCGCTTTGTTTCCTCTATTTAACAATCTAACTATTTTTAGGAGCAGTCTTATGCGACTAGGCAAAGATTTAATTGGTAAATCCATCATTAGTGTGACAGACGGCCGTTTACTAGGCGTTGTCAAAGACCTTTACATCAACGACCAACTTTATTGGCTTACTGGCATCCACATCGGCACAGAGGGGATTTTGAAACGCAAGACTCGCCTGATTCCCCGCGACAGCGTCGTCGTATTTGGCATTGATGCCATCCTGGTGAAAAATGCCGATGTCATTATTGAAGATAAAGAAGTACCCGAAGCAGAGGCATGGCTGCGTTTAAGTAAGTTGAAAGGACGCGGTGTAGATACGCCAGGCGGCACCAAAGTGGGCGCGATTGGCGACATTATTTTGGGAGAAGAAGGGCACATTACTGGCTTTGCGTTGGCGAAGGTGTATGTCGAAGGGCCAATTGCTGAGCAGGGTTCTTTGCCCCGCGAAGCGTTGATTGATACAGGCAATGACGATGGTGTCATGACGATTGATTTGCCTAAGGTTGAGCAGTTACAGGGCGAGGCGGCATCGTAGCAAAACAGCGGGGCTGCGCAGTAAAGTAAAAATCGGTTTTGCAACTCCGCAGCCCTTCAACCTTGTCCCCAATCATATTTTTCGGAGGATTGCACATGTTAAATTTAGCTGTATTGTTGGAAGATAGCGCTCGGGAACGGCCATCGCACACGGCCGTTATTTTTAACGAGACCAAATTATCGTATGCGGCCGTCAACGCTGCGGCCAATCAGGTCGCCAATGGTCTGGTTAAGGCTGGGGTTCAGCCTGGCGATAAAGTTGCGCTAAGCTGTTTGAATTTACCGTATTTTCCCATTGTTTACTACGGTATCCTTAAAGCCGGCGCCGTCGTTGTGCCACTCAACGTGCTGCTCAAACCGCGTGAAATTGCCTACCATCTCAAAGATTCCGACGCCAAAGCGTATTTTGCCTTTGAAGGAACAGAAGTGTTGCCGATGGGGCAGATGGGATGGAGCGGCTTCCAGGAAGCAGACACCTGCGAGCATTTTTTCATCATGACGGCCGACCCGGCCGCGCCGTCCCCCATTGAGGGAACCAAAACGCTGGGTATGCTCATGCACAACCAGCCGCCCACATTCCCCACTGTGCAGACCAGTTCGGAGGATACGGCCGTTATCCTCTACACCAGCGGAACCACCGGCCAGCCCAAAGGGGCCGAACTCAGCCATCTCAACATGGTCTTCAATGCCCGCCTCAGCGACACCATGTACGAAGCCCATCCCGACGACGTACACCTCATCACCTTGCCCCTCTTCCACTCCTTCGGCCAAACCGTGCAGATGAACGCCGGATTCTACAACGGCGCATCCATCAGCCTGCTGCCGCGCTTTGACCCTGATGCCGCTCTCGGCATCATGCAGCGCGACAACGTCACCTTCTTCGCCGGCGTGCCCACCATGTATTGGGCCATGCTCCACTCCCCCAACGCCGATAAATACGATCTGGACAAAATCTCCAATACCCTGCGCTACGCCGTCTCCGGCGGCGCGGCCATGCCCGTCGAAGTGATGAAAGCGTTCGATGAGAAAT
>JANTGY010000365.1 GCA_024762695.1 Anaerolineae bacterium | reverse complement strand
CATGCTAAACTGGCGAGCCAGCGTTATGTCGTCGTCTGTTAGGCCATAGCCGGGTGGTGTGGCAATGGTGAAATGCGCGCCTAACTTCATTGCGGCAAATAGCAGAGACCTGGCTACATTATTTCCATCGCCCACATAGGCTATTTTTAAACCTTCCAAACTGCCCTTGTGTTCCAGGATGGTGAAAACGTCGGCTAATGCCTGGGCGGGATGATTATAGTCTGACAGGCCGTTGATAATGGGCACTGAGCCATACTTGGCTAAATCCAGAATATGCTCATGCTCAAAGACGCGCGCCATTACCGCATCTACATAGCCAGACAAAACGCGAGCTACGTCGGCTACGCTCTCACGTCCACCCATTTTAATTTCATTGGGGGAAAGGTAAAAAGCATAGCCGCCTAAATGCACCATGCCCATTTCAAATGAAACGCGGGTACGCAGCGATGGTTTTTGGAACACTAAAGCCAGGCTTTTATTTTTTAGTAGGGGCTTGTTCCCGCCATTGCGCCACTCGGCTTTTAGGTTGGTCGCCAAGGTTAATAAGTTGTGTAATTCGTCAGGGGTTAGATCAGCAATACTTAGGAAGTGTTTCACCTTTTATCGTCTCCAGGCAAAAATTGAGGGGTAATTATCTATGGCAGAAAGTATACCACAGGCAAAAATAAGAAGAAAGCATTCAACATAACTTGTGAGGGGTATTGAGTTATGGTAAGATAATTAGCGCAGAGGGGATGTCACTAAAGTTTCGTCCCTGTGGGACAAAGGGCAGGTGGCAAAGTGAGTGAATTAATCAAAAAACAACCGGTAGTCTCAGTTATTGTTGGGTTAGTGATAGGCCTTGTCTTGGGTCTGGTTTATGCTTGGCTCATTGATCCGGTGGAATACACCGGGGCAGGTATCCGCGACTTGGATCCGGCCGCTCAGGAAATTGTCGTTCGCAACATGGCTGAATTGTATTCTCGTCAGGGCGAACCACAAAGGATTGAAGAGGTGTTAGGCGGTTGGGACAGCGACGTTGTGGCTTGCCAGATGGCGGCAACTACGGCCGATCCGGCTGAAGCGGGTCGTCTGGAAGAGGTTGCGGCCGTTATCAATGGACAAGGCTGTGTGGATGTCGCTATCACTGAACCTGGGGATACGGGTACGGCAGCCGATGAAGGCGGATCATCATTTAGCACGATATTGGGTTTAGGGCTGATTCTTCTTTTCTTAGGCGCGGGCATTGTATTTGTGATGAATCGGCGTAATGGGCTGATGGCGGGCGATAATGGCGCGCCACGTTATGCGGAAGAGATGGACAGCGGGCCAGTATTGGGGAATGACGATGTAGCTACGACCCCGTTGGCTCGATTCCGCTCGACGTATTCGTTTGGTCATGATTCGTATGACGATTCGTTTAGTATTGAGAATGCCGGCGGTGATTTTTTGGGCGAGTGTGGTGTGGGGATTGCTGAATCCATCGGCGCTGACGCGCCCAAAAATGTGACGGCGTTGGAAGTTTGGTTGTTTGACAAGAACGATATTCGCACGGTCACGAAAGTGGTGATGAGCGATCATGCCTTTTTTGATGAGGCGTTGAAGGCGAAACTGGAGCCGAAAGGCGAACCGGTTTTGGGTCGTGAAGGTGAAACGATTGTTTTGGAGACGGCTTCGTTAATCATTAACGCTGAAATCAAGGATATGCAGTATGGCGCCGGTACGTTGCCGCCGCAAAGCTACTTCGAGCAGATTACATTGGAACTATCAGCTTGGGCAAAGGAAGGGGAGTTTGAACCGCCTGACATAGCCGGCCGTGTTGATGAGATTATGGATTATTAGCTTGAAGCTGGCGCGAGAGTTAGAGCTAGAGCTAGAGGGAAACTCCCTCTAGCTCTTTTTTTGTGGGGCTAGGCGGGTTGGTAGGGGTCGAAGAGCTTTTGCCATTCGTCGAGGGCGAAGCGATCGGTCATGCCGGCGATGTAGTCGGTGACGACGCGATGCAGGGGGAGTTCGTTAAGCTGTTTTTGGGTGTTGGTTGGCAGCATTTGCGGTTCTTGGATGTAGGCGTGGAATATCTCGGAGATGAAGCGTTCGGCTTTGGTTTGCATGCGCATGAGGCGGTAGTGACGGTACATGCGTTGGAAGAGAAAGCTTTTTAGCTGCCGCACTTTGATGGCGAATTCGGCGGAGTAGCTGACGAGGTTGTCGGTGTGGGCTTGTACTTTTTCGGGGCTGTCTATTTGGTAGGCAGCGAGGTTGTCGGCGGTGTTTTGCAGGATGTCGCGCATGGTGAGGCCGATGAGTTCGCGGATGAGTTCGTGGCGGATGAGAGGGGTGAAGGCACGGCCGTTTTCCCAGCCCACCGCTTCTTTCAACTCTTGCCAGATAGTCAGTTCGTCTAAATCATGCGGCAGCAATAATCCGGCGCGCAGCCCATCGTCCAGATCGTGAGCGTTGTAGGCTGATTCATCGGCAAGGTTGGCGATTTGCGCTTCCAATGAGGCTCGCTTGTTGGGTTCATAGCCGGCGGCATCGCTTTTGTCGTAATCTGTTTCATGTTTGAGCATGCCTTCCCGCGTCTCATAAGTCAGGTTTAGCCCTTTGAATCCAGGATAACGCTCTTCTAGTTCCGTCACTACGCGGAAGCTTTGCGTATTGTGGTTGAAGCCGCCATGTTCTTTCATTAAGCGGTTGAGGATGTGTTCGCCGGCGTGGCCGAATGGGGAATGGCCTAAATCGTGGGCCAGACAAATTGCTTCGGTTAAGTCCTGGTTGACGCCCAGACCGCGCGCTAATGAGCGACCTAGCTGGGCTACTTCTAAGGTGTGCGTCAGGCGGGTGCGGTAATGGTCGCCTTCGTAGTTGACGAAGACCTGGGTTTTGTATTCGAGGCGGCGGAAGGCGGTGGTGTGGATGATGCGGTCGCGGTCGCGCTCAAAGGCGGTGCGGGTGGCGGAGGGGTTTTCGGGATGGACACGGCCGTGCGATTCAGCGCTTTTCAGGGCATAGGGGGCGAGTACGGCCGTTTCAATTTCTTCTAGTTTTTCGCGTTTGTACAACATAGCGGACTCCTGAGAAATGGTGAATGATGTATTCACCCTACTTGCTAACTTGTTATGACAAGTGTAACATAATCAGAACGGTTCAGCTATCGTCCCGGCCCGCAAAATCAGCGGCATGGCCGCCGTGAAAAGGGGTGTGAAGATGCAAAAATCTCAACCTATTATTGTTGTGACAATTATGACAATGGCGGTGATTACGGCCGTTGGCATGTTTTTGGCCTGGTCATATCTTAAACGACGACCCGATTTGCCTGAAGGCGGGTACACGGCCGTTGTTCAAGACGCCCCCGTCACCATTTACTTAGACCCGGCTTTGGAAGTCCGACTAGTCAATCCACCGCCGCCGCCAACCGAGTTAACCGGCGACGAGCCGCCAACCGAACCCCTCCCCGACCCGATGGCGCCCGATCAAACGACGCCCACTGCCGAGCCAGAACCGACAGCGACTCCAATTCCCGATTCGGTTATTTATGAAACCTATGTTGTGCAGCCTAACGACAGTTTGTACAGTATCGCCGAGCGCGTAGATGTTTCCATCGCCTTGATGGCCCATTATGACATCGCTCAGGACAGTCTGGTTCCTGGCGAGACGATTGAACTGCCCAAAGGGAATCCCGCTTACTGTCCCGGACACCGCCCCTACGCTGTTGGCGAAGGGGATACGGCGTACAGTATCAGCCGTCAATTCGATACAACAGTTGAGAATCTGCAAACCATTAACCGATTGGACGAAGATTTTACCGTGCGCGTGGCCGAAATTATTTGCGTTCCTTAAGCTAGAGGAGACGCCGCCGGCTACGTTGACCACGAATGAATGAAAAGCGGGGATGAGGGGATTCGGAGATTTTTTTAAAACAATCCCTTAAT
>JANTGY010000364.1 GCA_024762695.1 Anaerolineae bacterium | reverse complement strand
AACTCGGTCAGCGCATCCGTCAGGCTGTAGATTTCGTCTAGCGGCGTGTCGGCATTCGGCGGGAACGGGGAATCAAGGATGACAGCGCGCACGCCTTCTGGGTGGTAACGCATCACCGCCAACGCCAGCCGCGTGCCGTAAGAGATGCCCAGCAAATCCCATTCGGCAATGCCTAAAGCGTCGCGCAGCGCAGCCACATCAGCCGCATTCTCGCGCGTGTTGTAAGCATCGAGATTAATACCATCGGCTGACAAGCGATCATAACAGAGCGCATCCGGGTTATCCCGCTCACCTGCCTCGGCAAATTCGGGGCAGTCCAGCGAAGGCTGCGAATAGCCTGTGCCCCGCTGGTCGAGCAAAATGAAATCCCGGTTTTGCAAAAATGAATAGTTCCAGCTTGAGGGGTCGGCGGCGTAATCGTCAATGGCGCTGCCGCCAGGGCCGCCAGCCAGATAAATCACTGGCGCGGCGCGGCTGCCGCCAGCCGCGCGCACAATGGCTACTGCCAGTTGAATCGTGGGCGAATCGGCGCGGCTGCGGTCTTCGGGCACGGTCAGTGTCCCGCATTCGATATTGGCGCTGCTGCCAACATTGAAGGGACAGGGGTTGTTCTCAAAGGTTCCGGGGACGGTGGAACCAGAGGTGGCCGGGATGGGAACGGCCGTTTCCCCCGCCCCCTCTTCCACAAAACCATCCTTTTCCGCCAATGGTTCATCTAATTCATAATCATCGTCATCGTAATAATCATCCGGCAATTCTTCACACGAAATGAGCGCCGCCATAAGCGCGACGATCAACAACAGGAAAAGGGGGGAGAGCGTTCGTTTATTCATATTCCTCGACTCGTTTTGTTGAAAATAATTATTTGTCTCACTGCACAAAACGATCATAACAGAAGTCAAGGCAGTTGCGCGATGAACCGTATGTCTCAATTTATAAAACCAGAGGCTGGCAAGGATAAAATTCCCCCCAAAAATGACTGAAAACAAACGTGATTCGGAATTTATAAATAGGCAATCAATCGTCGGGTTAATGCGCTGCCCAGTATGGCGCAGCCGTCGGTGGATAAGTGATGGGAAACGGCCGTGTCAAACAAAACCCTGTACGACGGCGGAAAATCCTCGTCCCCCAACCAGCCAACAACCAGCAGTTCCACATGAGGCAAAGCGCGAAACGCAAACGCCGCATCCCCCAACGATTCTGGCCGCCCGCCAGCCTGCTCCCCAGCGCGGACAAACGCCGCCAAATCATTGCCAAACGTCCCCGCCAATTTGTGACCGGTGTAACTCTGAAAAGCGGCCGTGTAAAATTGACCGTCCGGCAAATCGGTAAACGCAATCCATTCCCCCGTCAGCGGCGTTCCGTCGGCCAAATGGAAATAGTAAGCCAACATTGCCATTAAAAATGTGGGTAGCGGCTCGCCGCTTTCGGCGTCCCGCCCCACAAAATCGGGCCAGGCGATGATTACGTCTCGCCCCCACAACGGCAGGCGAAATTCCCCATCCTTGAATGTGGCGGCGGTGTTTTTGGCGAGAACGGCCGTGTCCCGCCCCCGCAGCTCTTCCCGCAATTCCCCTACCCGGTTGGCCAGCGCATCAATCTCTTTTTGTGGCATAGTAAAAATGTACCGCAAAGAGCGCGAAGAACACAAAGGTCATTTTCTTTGCGCCCTTCGCGTCCTTTGCGGTAAAACCTAAAACTCATCAACAGACGGCCGTAACGCCAACATCAACACCGCCACATCCCGCACATCCCCATCCGGCAGCATAAAATAATCTTCAAAAACAGCCCGCTGCTCAAACCCCAAATTCTTAAACGCCTTAATCACCTTCGATTGGTCGGCCACAATCTCGGCCACCAGCATATGCAAATCCTGCTTTCGCGCCAGTTCAATCAGCGTTTGCAGCATCTTACTGCCCAGCCCGCGCCGACGGAAATCCTTGGCCATAAAAATCCGTACCTCGCCCACATGGCGCTTAGGCCCATGACGAAAATGCAGCGTCGCCTCCCCCACAATCCGCTCATTCACCAGCGCCACCAATGGCAAAACCCGCCCATAATCCAACGTCTGACACCAGCCCTGCACCACTGCCGGATCGCGCACATCATCGCGTAAATAGCGCAGGTCTTCATTACCGATCGGCGTAAACAACTTGATGAGTTCTTGCTCATCAACGGCCGTCATCGGACGCAGCAGCACCCGCACCCCATCCTTCAACATCACCACATTGCGATAATTTTCAATCATGGCTCACGCTCCAAAAATAAAGGATGAAGGCAACCCACAACCGCCTCCATCCAACAAACATATAGCACACCTGCCAGTCTTAGCTGGAGATTGGAAACGAGAGATTAAACCAGTCCCCAGTCACCCAATCTCCAGTCTCAAAATCTCTACAACATCGGCAGCAAGTAATCATAAGCGCTCAGCGCCGCCTTCACGCCTTCGCCCACAGCCACCAACACCTGCTCCGCATAAATATTGGTCACATCGCCAGCGGCAAACAAACCAGGCACATTCGTTTGGCTGTAACAATTAACCACAATAAACCCATTCTCATCCAGGTCTACCAGATCGCTTACCATCTCCACATTTGCCGTCAGACTCTTTTCCACAAACGTGCCTTCCGCTTCCAGCGTTTCTTCTTTACCCTCAGGGCTTTTCACCACAACTGCGTTGCAGAATCCATTCCCTTCCAAACGCTTGACCTCATACTCTTCTAGCAAAGTCACATTTTCAGCTTCGACCAATTTTTGGCCCAACGGCGATTCCAGCGCCTCATGCGTCGTGCCGACGACATGGACGCTCTTAGCCACCGTTGACAGCTCAGCCGCCGAACGCAGCGCCAAATCGCCCTCGCCAATGACGACTGTCTGCCTATCAATGAAAAGCGGCGCATAGCTCAAGGCCGAATAGCACATTCCTTTGAAGAAAAATTCCTTCTCGCCAGGAACATCCAGCCACTGCTGCCGCGCGCCGGTGGCCACAATGACGGCTTTGGCCTGCAATTCGCCGCCGCCTTCTGTGTGGATGATAAAACGGCCGTCTACCTTCTCCACCTTACTCACCGACTCCATATGGCGGGCAAAATGCAGATATTCCAACTCGCTCTTGAACTTGTTAACGATCTCCGCTCCGGTGATGACCCGGTAACTCTTCACGTCCGGCAATTCCAGATGATAATTCGTCTTGCCGCCCAAATCTTTAGAAACTAACAACACGTTCAAACGTCTACGGATCGCATAGATAGCTGCGGTGAGTCCGGCGGGGCCACCGCCGATAATGATTAAGTCATACATTTTTTCACCTCGTTTTGGTAATTAGTAATTGGTGATTGGTGATTGGTAATTGGTAAACGAATTACCAATTACTAAATTACAAATTACCGCTCACTCTCCCGGCGCTTCCGCAATAAACCCCTTCTCCATCATCAGCTTCGTCATGTTGCGAGAACGGCCGATTATATGCGTCGCGTGTTCAAACAATTCATCATAGCTCTTCTCTAGCCGAGCCACGCCCTGTTCCTGCGCCTTCATGCCCACTGCCGCCGCCTCACGCGGGAACACCTCCCAATCATCCATCGTCGGCAAAATGTGCTCCGCGTCCAGCTTGTCGCCAATCTGGCTGGCCAACGCATCGGCCGCCGCAAAACACATCTCATCCGTAATCGTCGTCGCCCGCACATCCAGCGTTCCCCGGAAGATGCCGGGGAAACCCAGCGAATTATTCACCTGGTTGGGGAAGTCGGAACGACCAGTCGCCACAATGCGCGCCCCCGCCTCCTGCGCTTCCCAGGGCCAGATTTCCGGCACCGGATTGGCGCAAGCAAAAACGATGGCATCCTTGTTCATCTGCGCCACCCATTCCGGCTTAATCGTCCCCGGCCCCGGTTTGGAGAGGGCAATGACCACATCC
>JANTGY010000363.1 GCA_024762695.1 Anaerolineae bacterium | reverse complement strand
CATATTCAATACCGCTGGCGGTGGTGATGGTGATGGGCACGGCCGTTCCATATCCCCCATCGGCCGTCACATTCAAGGTTAGGGGAATGCCATACGCATACGGCGCCGCGCCGGAAATTGTGATTTGGAACGGCGTTTGATTGGCGGCGCTGTTATACGCGCCGATGTCGCCGTAAACGGCTGTTCCCGTCACAATCGTTACGTAGGGGTCTGCGCTGCTGAGAGTAGCCTGTACGTTGGCCGCGTCGGCCCACTCGTTGAACAGGCTGACGTTGACATCCACTGTGCTGCCCGGTTCAGGACGGCCGTCCGCCACCCCGTCAACCTCGTGAATCAAATAGGCAAGAGCTGGCTGCGCTGTCGTCGTCAACGCCTGCGCCGCATCAATACGGCCGTTGCCCAACAACCCTTCATAGCTGGGATTCACGCCATCCACCGGTGCGGCCGTTTGCGCGATTTGGGCGCGAGTCGTATCCGCCGACCAATCGGGATGGGCGCTGCGCAGTAAACCGGCCAGCCCGGCCGCGAAAGGGGCGGCCATTGAGGTGCCCGATGTCGCGCCATAACCGCCGCCGTCAAATGTCGTCGTAATCGTTTCCCCCGGCGCGGTCACATCTACCCAACTGCCGTAATTGGAACTGCCTACTTTGCTATCGCTGGCGTTGGTCCCAGCAACTGCCAGAACCGATTCGTAAGCGGCCGGATAAAAGGGGGCGCTATCATTGTCATTACCGGCGCCGCCCACGACAACGGCCGTCCCCGCCGCATCCTCAACCGCCAATTTCAACGAAATAGAATCACTGGCTCCGCCCAGGCTGATATTGATCGCATCCGCCCCTTTGAGCGCGGCGTATTGCACAGCTTCGATGATGTCTGAATAATTGGCGACGCCCCCAGGTTGGGTGACTTTCAGGACCATCAGGCGGCAGTTCCAGCACAAACCGGCGACGCCCTGCCCATTATCGGCGACAGCCGCAATGACTCCGGCAACTTCCGTGCCATGACCGGTGTTGTCGCTCAAATCGGCGTTATCATCCACCATATTCCAGCCGTGTACGTCATCTACATAACCGTTGTTATCGTCGTCAACACCGTTTCCGGCAATCTCGCCGGGATTGGTCCATAACTGCCCGGCTAAATCGGGATGGGTTGTATCCAGGCCGGAATCAATCACGGCAATCACAACATTGGCGCTGCCAGTTGTTACGTCCCAGGCGGCTGGGGCGTTGATTTTGGTCAGTCCCCATTGTCCAGCGTAAAGCGGGTCGTCGGGCGTTGTAATCAAATGGGCCAGGTAGTCGGGTTCGGCAAACAGCACGTTTGGATCAGCTTCCAGTTGGCGTATTGTAGCCGCCATATCGGCGCCTGGTTCCAGTTGCACTTTGTAAATATCTCCCGGTTGGGTTGATGGGACGACGGTGGGGGAGACGGCCGTTTCTCCAAAAGAGAGCAGTGGTTTAGCGTGAACGGCATTCGGGGCGACAGCCGCTAGCATTGTCGCTTTTTCAGCGCCGTTTGTTATATTTCCCGCCGTTTTTCTCGTTAATCCCACCAGAATATAACGCGGCGCGGCGGCAGCCTGAGGCGGCGCGGCAGTCTGGCTGCGGATTGTTTGAATGTCATCTGGGGCGGCAGAAATAACAGCGTATTGCATAAGCCCCACGACGAAGAAAAGCGTTATCAAACTGATGCCTATGGCGGCAACGAGACGCCAGTGGGAAAACGTAGTTTTTGTGTTTGTTGACGACATGACGGTGAATCTCCCAGTATTGATTATGTTGTTCCAACGATTGCCGACTAGCTGCTGTTGTATGGTAGGAACATGGTTAGTTTATCCTGCGCGATTGGCGATGATAAGGTGACGTTTGTCATGTTTTTTATGTGGAGAGCGAGAACGGCCGTTTCCCCCAACCCCGCCCATCAACCTGTAAAAGTAGATACAAAAAAGGCTTCCCGGAAGCAATTGTCCCAGGAAGCCTTTCTAAAATTAACGCGCCCAGAACATCGCCTACCCAGAATTGCCCCAACAGCATCAAAACAGTATACTTCGAGCCATGGGGTGTTGTCCTTGTGTTTCAGACATAAATCAGACCAAAAACGGACACATTTGTAACGGTAACTAGTACCCAAGTCATGGAAATCGCCCAAATCACAGCCGCCCGCCTAAAACAAGCGCTGAGCGCTTTTCAGCAAGCCCAATCGCCGCCGGAAGAATTGCTGGCTTTAGACATCTTGCATGCCTATCGCGGCCAATCGTCGGCCGAAAGGGCGATTCATTTGCATGATTGGATGAGTCAAACCATTCAGGCCCGATTGCAGCAGCGCCGTGCCGCCGAGGAACGGCCGTCACTCCCCACCACTCCTCATACCCGCCAACAAATCACGGCCGTTCTCGCCGCCGACTTCTCCCACAACAACCCCGAACTGGAAGCATGGAGCGCGCTTTATCACCGCTATTGCATACCCGTTAGCATATCTGTCAACGACCTGGCCCAGGCCGCTTCCGTTGTGCCGCGTCATTTCAGCCGTCGTGTGCAGGCTGGATTGGATTTACTGGTTGATGTTTTGCGCCGCGCCGAGATGACTGCGCACGGCCGTTTCCGCGCCCAACGCCTACGCCAACATTTACCCCCAGCCGATTACGCCCGACTGTTTGGCGGCGAAACCCTGCTCACACAACTATCCGATCTATGGGGGCAGGCCGATGGCCCCCGCACCATCAGCATCGAAGGGCTGGGCGGCATTGGCAAAACGGCCCTGGCTAGAGCGTTTGCCAACCAGGTCGCCGCAACCGCCGCTGTAGACGGCATCGTGTGGGTGAGCGCCCGGCATGAATGGTTGACCGACCAGGGCGATTGGCAGTCCGTTACCGATCCGGCCCGCTCCCTGGCCGACATCATCGCCCGGATGGCCGACCAATTAGGCCAAACCGAATTGGCCGGCCTGGACGTTAACGAAAAAACAGCCCGTTTGCAACCCATTTTGGCTGCTGCGCCCCATTTGGTCATCATCGATAATCTGGAAACGCTGGACGATGTCGCCATGCTGCTGCCAGTCTTGGCTTCCTTAAAAGATGCGGCTCGATTTTTGTTGACCAGCCGCCACAGCCTCAGCCGTTACCCGTTTGTCCAACGCCTGCCTGTGCCGCCACTGTCGCTGGCCGACAGCCGCGCTTTTCTGGAAAGCGAATTGGCCCGGCGCGGCCGTGATTTGCGCCTGGAAACAGATACGATGCGTATGATCCACGACATCATCGGCGGCGTGCCGTTGGCCTTGAAATTGACGGCGGCGCAGTTGGCTCATTTGCCGTTAGCCGAGGTAATGGACGGTTTGCGGCAGGCCAATCGGGAACCGAGCGAACGCTTATTCACTTACATTTATCGCCGCGCCTGGCAGCTTTTGGATGAGTCGGCCAAAGCGCTGCTGCTCTCGCTGTTGTCTATTTCGCCAGATGGCGAGGATGTGGCCTGGCTGCGGTTGATGAGCGATTTGCCGGAAAATGAATTCGAAGCGGCGTTGGCGCAGTTGACCGCGTATTCTTTGTTGGAGGTGGCCGGTTCGCCGACCGCGCCTGCTTACCGTTTGCATCGTTTGACAACGACTTTTTTGCAAACCGAGATTCTGTTGAATTGGTCGGCATGAATCAATGGGACGCAGAGAGTTGATGAATGACACGGCCGTTTCCAACTGGAACCTTGAGCGCCAAAATTGGACTGCTTTTTACCAGCGTCAGCTCCACCGCCAGATGGCCCAGGCCGTCGTATTCATCCGCGCCGCCCAACAGCCCCATCAATTAAACGCGCATTTCGACAGCTTCCTCATTTTGCTGCGCCGAGCGCGGGCGCAGGCCGATTTGCATGTCGCCTACATCGAATTGTTGACGGCGCTGCATCCCTGGCCGCTCCGCTGGGGGCGATGGGATGCCTGGGAACAGGAA
>JANTGY010000362.1 GCA_024762695.1 Anaerolineae bacterium | reverse complement strand
TCCCAACCGGCCGCCGCATTGGGCTGCGCCGACCATAATCGCGCTACCAACAACACACCGCCCAAAGCGGCCGTCATCCCGCTAATGACATAAACGCCCAATGTCACCCAATCCGTCTTAATCCCGGCCAACCGGCTGATTTCCTCATTGCCGCCCGTTGCGTACACATACATGCCAAAACGGGTAAATCGCAGCACAACGAAGGCCAAAACAAGCGCAACGATCAGTAAAACCACCGGCATGGGCAGTCCCAACACCTCGCCGTTCCCCAGGAAAATGAAGCTTTCGTCAATACCGGCAATGGGACGGCCGTCTGTGTAAACCAACGTCAATCCCCGCGCCACAGCCAGCATTGCCAGCGTGGCTACAAAAGGCGGCATTTTACCCTTGACGATGAGCAGCCCATTGACAAACCCCACCAAACCGCCAGCGGCAATGGCGAGTAAAATACTTACGCCCGTGCCTAAACCTTGCCGGACGAACAAACCGGCCGCCAGCGCCCCGCTCAAAGCCATCACCGAACCAACAGAGAGGTCAATCCCCGCCGTCAAAATGGTAAAAGTCATGCCAATAGCGACAATAGCGACAATGGATGTTTGCAATGCGATGTTCAACAAGTTAGACGTCGTTAAAAACTTCTCCGAACCAAAGGCGAAGATGGCGGCGATGCCAATCAAAATAAGGAAAACGCTGTAACGGCGCAAAAATTCCAGAATGGGAGATGGTTTATCGTTATTGGATTGCATGTTCGCCTCCGCCCGTTGCCGCCAGCATAATTTTGTCCTGTGTCGCTTCGTCCCGGCTAAATTCACCCATCAAGCGACCTTCGTGCATGACCAAGATACGGTCGCTGACGCCCAACACTTCCGGCAGTTCGGAAGAAATCATCAAAACGCCGACGCCCTGTTCGGCCAATTGACGCATGAGCAAATGAATTTCCGCTTTGGCTCCCACATCCACACCGCGCGTCGGCTCGTCCAGAATGAGGATGCGCGGTTCTAGCGTTAACCAGCGGGCGATGATCACTTTTTGTTGATTGCCGCCAGACAAATTGCGCACATGCTGGCGCAAGCTAGGCGTGCGCACATCCAGTTTTTCTACAAATTCCTGGGCCAAACCGTTGGCTTTGTTGTTATTGACAAATCCGGCGTTGGTCACTTGCCCCATTCCGCTAACGATGATGTTTTCGCGTACAGCCATATTCAAAAACAACGCTTGTAGTTTGCGATCTTCGGGAACCAAACCCAGGCCGTGCTGGATGGCCTGTTTGGGAGCGCGAATCCTGACTGGCTCACCGGCCAATTTAATTTCGCCGCCGGCAGCGGGGCGAATGCCAAAGATGGTTTCGGCCAGCGCGGTGCGTCCGGCGCCAACCAATCCGGCCACGCTGAGGATTTCGCCGCCATGCAGTTGGAAGGAGACGCCTTTTAGCTCACGGCCGTCCCGTAAATCAGTAACTTCCAGAACAGCGCCGCGCCTTTCAGTTTCGCTGTAGGGGTAGATATTGCCCAGTTCGCGCCCCACCATCAACTCAACGATTTTGTCGCGGGTTAATTCGGATGTGGGACGGGTATCAATGTGACGGCCGTCACGCAAAACCGTCACCTTATCCGTAATCTCAAATACCTCTTCCAGCCGGTGCGAAATGAAGATGAGCGCCACGCCCCGCGCCTTTAGCGAACGCATCATGCCAAACAAAACCTCTGTCTCCACATCTGTCAGCGACGAAGTCGGCTCATCCATCGCAATCAGATCCGCCTTCAGCGAGAGCGCTTTCGCCACCTCCACCATCTGCTGTTGGGCAATGCTCAAATCCTGCACTTCAGCCTTGGGGCTGACAGCCAGATTCAGCCGATCCAGCAGTTCTTGCGTGCGCGCATACAAGGTATTCCAATCAATGAAACCGGGAATAGCGCTTTGCGGTTCGCGCCCCAAGAAAATGTTTTGCCCTACGGTAAGATACGGGATAAGGGACAATTCCTGATGAATCATGCTGATGCCCAAATCCTGGGAATCGGATGGGCCAGCGATGGTCACTGGTTTGCCATGCCAGGTAATGTGACCGGCATCGGGGCGATAGGCGCCTGTTAGCGTTTTCATCAAGGTGCTTTTTCCAGCCCCATTTTCGCCAACCAGGGCATGAATTTCGCCGCGCTCAACTGCAAAGTTAACGTTTTGTAACGCCTTCACGCCCGGAAAGGATTTGGAGATGCCCACCATGCGGAGGAGAGGTGATTTTTCTGACATAGTTGTAACAGATGATTGAAGATTGATGATTAAAACCATCAGGCCAATCACCAATCTTCAATCTTTAATAGAGTTGTTCCTGATTAACAAACTACTTGTGGTTGTCATACCTGCGAAGGCAGGTATCCATCTTCTTACAGGAGTGGATTCCCGCCTGCGCGGGAATGACATGACCGGATTTTTATAAAGGAACAACGCTAATCACTAATTTTTATTAGGGTGTGACCAATGAAAGGTCAACGGGAATGTAAGAATCGACAGCGCCGCCATTGAGGAAGGCAACGGCCGTTTCCACACCCAATTCACCCATCAACGCAGGCTGTTGGGCCACCGTCGCCGCCAAATCGCCAGCGCCAACGGCCGCAATCGCGTCGTCCACAGCGTCAAAACCAACAAAAATAATGTCGGCATCGCGTCCCGCCGCTTTCGCCGCTTCAATCGCGCCCAGAATCATCTCATCATTGTGGGCAAACACGCCGTCAATTTCCGGCTCGGCTTGCAAGATGTTCTCGAATACGCTCAACCCCTCGGCCCGGTTGAAGTTGGCCGTTTGCTGGGCAATGATTTCCACTCCGGCGCAGTCGCTAGCCATATAGGCATTAAAGCCCTCGCCGCGATCCCGCGCCGCCGATGTGCCGGCAATACCTTCCAGCTCGACAACTTTGCCAGCGCTGCCCATCAGGCCACATAGGTATTCAGCCGCCAGATTGCCGCCAGCCACGTTATCGGAAGCGATGTGAGCTACCACGTCGCCGCCAGCCGCGCCGCGATCAATCGTGAAGACCGGAATGCCCGCCTGGTTGGCTTTCTGGATGGAAGGCACAATGGCGTCGGCATCGGTCGGATTCACCAAAATGGCGTCCACGCCGCGCTGGATGAGGTCTTCCATGTTGGTCGCTTCTTGCGCCGGGTCGTCCTGCGCGTCCACGACGATGAGTTCCAGGCCAGCCGCATCGGCCGCCGCCTGCGCGCCATCACCCAGGGTGACGAAGAACGGGTTATTCAACGTGGAAAGGGAAAGACCGATGGTGAAATCGCCGCCCATGGGGGCTGCCGCTTCAGCATCGCTCGTAACCAGCGCCAGCCCAACCGGGATGAACGCGTCTACGGAGCCGCCATTGAGGAAGGAAACGGCCGTTTCCACACCCAACTGCCCCATCACATCCGGCTGCTGGGCCACCGTCGCCGCCAAATCGCCAGCGTCAACGGCTGCTACCGCATCATCAACCGCGTCAAAACCGACAAAAACCATGTCGCCAGCGCGCCCGGCCGCTTTCGCCGCCTCAATCGCGCCCAGAATCATCTCGTCATTATGGGCAAACACGCCGTCAATTTCCGGCTCTGCTTGCAAGATATTCTCGAAAACGCTCAAGCCTTCGGCGCGGTTGAAATTGGCCGTTTGCTTGGCCACAATTTCCACACCGGCACAGTCGGCCGCCATGTAATCGTTAAAACCCTGGCCGCGATCCCGCGCCGCCGAAGTCCCGGCAATGCCTTCCAATTCAACCACTTTACCGGAGCCGCCAATGGCGCCGCAAAGAAATTCGGCCGCATTCATACCGCCAGCCACGTTATCAGAAGCGATATGGGCCACCACATCGCCGCCAGCCGCGCCCCGATCAATCGTGAAGACGGGGATGCCCGCCTGGTTCGCTTTTTGAATCGAAGGCACGATGGCGTCAGCGTCGGTCGGGTTCACCAGGATGGCGTCCA
>JANTGY010000361.1 GCA_024762695.1 Anaerolineae bacterium | reverse complement strand
AGCGTTACACGGGGGAAGCCAGTTTTCTCCCGTTTTTCCTTCACCGCGCTCAAAATATCCAACGTTTTTTCCAGACCAATCGCCAAACCCCATTCCTGATCCGTCTTTTTGATTTTTTGATCGGAATGCGTCTCCGGGCGGAAATCGGCGACGGCAGCGGCCATGAACAGGGCGTCGGCGTCCTCGACGGCGGCGCAAACGGCGTCGGCCATCTCCTGCGTTGTGGTTACGGCGATATGTTCGGCGCCGATGGGGATAGGCTCATGTACTGGCCCGGCGATGAGCGTGACCCGCGCCCCGGCGTCCAGCGCAGCCTGGGCGACGGCCAGCCCTTGCTTGCCGGTTGAGCGATTGCTGATGAAGCGCACCGGGTCTAACGCTTCGCGGGTGGGGCCAGTGGTGACGACGACTTTACGGCCGTTTAACGGTCCATTTTGCGCCAAAGCTAATCGAATGTGAGCAAAAAGCTCGTTTGTTTCGATCATCCGGCCCAATCCGACCAGACCTGAGGCCATGCGTCCTTGGGCTGGCCCGGCGAAGTTGACGCCGCGTTCGCGGAGGACGGCCGTGTTCGCTTGCGTGGCCGGATGTTGGTACATACCGCCATCCATTGCTGGGGCAATCAGAATGGGGCAGCGGGCGGCTAATGCCGTAACTGTGAGCAAATTATCAGCCAGACCTTGCGCCAGTTTGGCTATGGTATGGGCGGTTGCTGGGGCGATGGCGAGCAGATCGCCCGTTTCGCCCAAACCTACGTGGCGCACATGCTCGTCCAGGCTCCACATATCGCTGAAAACCGGCCGTCCCGTTACCGAGCGGAAGGTGAGGGGCGTGACAAACTGTGCCGCCGCTTCGGTCATAATCACATCAACCAGCGCGCCGGCTTGCGTCAATTTGGAGGCTAAATCGACTGCTTTATAGACGGCGATTGAGCCGGTGACGCCGAGTAGGATGCGTTTGTTTTTGAGTAGGGTTATGGGTTCCATAGGCATAGTGTAAAACGTAATGCGTAAAACGTAAAATGCGCGGCGTTGTGTGTCTTGCGTCATGCCCCTGCGCTTGACAATGTGTTAGTTTTACACTAATATACAAAAGTGTGTAGAATACACTAATATGGAGAACAGTGATGGTTTCACAAGCGATGATTATCGGCCGTTCGCACCGGCTGGTGCGGCGAAATGGACAGGATTTTTCGATTGGCGAGGAACTTCGTTCGGGGGCGGCATTTGGGCTGGTTTTGGATGGCTGCGGCGGTAAGGTGGGGAAGTTGCATTCGCACAATGAGGTGGGGGCAAAGTTGTTGGGGCAGTTTGCGGCGAATTGGCTGA
This sequence comes from Anaerolineae bacterium, assembly GCA_024762695.1. Classification (GTDB taxonomy): domain Bacteria; phylum Chloroflexota; class Anaerolineae; order Promineifilales; family Promineifilaceae; genus JACKCC01. Next base: position 2,636 of record JANTGY010000361.1, on the reverse strand, counting down.
GGGGAAAATTGTCAATTGATAATGGTCAATGGTCAATTGTCAATGTGGCGGATCAATTACATGATGCCTGTGTAGGATTTTTGGTGGGTTTGACGGAGTTGATTTGCTTTGACGATGAGATTGAGCAAGCGCAGTTTGTCGCTTTGCATTTGTTGGCGACGATGGTGGGGTTTGTGGTGATGGGGGAAACGGCCGTTCTCTTTTGGCGGGGCGATGGCTACCTGGTTCACAATGGGATTGTCACTGAATTAGATAGCGGCAATCAGCCCGATTATTTGGCTTATCAATTGGTAGGTAGGGAGGGAAACGGCCGTTTCCAGACCAAATTCATCCCTAATGACGACAACCTGGAATGGCTGGCCGTCGCTACCGATGGTTGGCAGCCTGATTTGCTGGCCGAATTAGCCCCACCGCGTTCCAGCCTGGTTTTGCAGCGCTGGCTCAATGTGCAAGCCCGCCAGCCGGGCGCGTTTGAAGATGATGGGGCCATAGCAATTTGGCGACGCAAGCCGCAAGACGCAAGCCGCAAGACGCAAGCCGCAAGACGTAAAACGTAAAACGTAAATGAGATGATTGAATGAAGCGAGAAATTTGTGTAAACGGCCGTAGGTTCACGCTCGATCCGGCGCAGTTGATTCAGTCGGGCGGCGAGGGGATGGTGTTTGGGATGGGGGATGGGACGGCCGTTAAGCTGTACCACAATCCAACTAAACAGCGCGCCGAAAAATTGCGCTGCTGGTTAAATGGCCTGGCGGGGCGGCTGCCGGACAGCATTCTGGGGCCATCTGCGCTGGTTGCTGACTGTTCCGGAAAGGTTATCGGTTTTCAGATGCCGCGCCTACCGGCTGGTAGTTTGCCCATCAAAAAGCTGGCTAGTCCACTGTTTTGGCAAAAAAACAAGTTGTTCGTTGACGATGTTCTTGGACTGTTCCGGCAAGTTCATCAAACTCTTACCCGCTTGCATCAACTTGGCGTCATCGTTGGCGATCTCAACGACCATAATCTCTTCTTCTCTCCGGCTAACCTGCCCGCTGGTTCTCCCGCTTTCATTGATGCCGACAGCTATCAATTCGCCCAGTTTCCCTGTCCGGTAGCGATGCAGTCTTTTCTAGACCCCAATTTGTATTATGTGACTGATTTTGGCCGAAGGTCGTATTTCACACCCCAATCGGATTGGTATGCTTTTGCCGTTTTGCTGGTCAAAAGTTTGCTGCACGTCCATCCGTATGGCGGTACGCATAAACAGCATAAATCGGTGATGGCGCGGGCAGGGGCGAAAGTTAGCATTTTGGATACGGCCGTTACTTATCCTCAAAACGCCCGCTCTCTGGATACCATTTCCGCCGATTGGAAACAACAAATCCATTTGATTTTTGAGCGCGATCAGCGGCATCCTTTTCCGGCCAGATTGTTAGCGGGGCAGCATTTTAGCCAGTCAGCCAGTCAGCCAGTTCGCGTCTCAGCCCTCAGATCTCAGTCCTCAAAACTCCTCTTGTCGGTGGATGGCGTGATTGAACATGCAGCGGTGATGGCTAACGGCCGTATCCGGGTCGTCGTGCGCGAAGATGGGGCGTATAGGCTTGTTCGGCTGGGCGTTGGCGGCATTTTGGACGAGATGGCTTTGTTTGATGGGCAGCCAGGCTACCGATTTGGCAATTTTGGTCGCTATCTGGCTGTCAATCCGCCAGGACGGCCGCATTTGCTTATTTTGGATGTGGGCGGCAGCCAGCCGCAAAAGGTTACGATGGTGGAGACGGCTTTGTTTAGGGATACGGCCGTTTTTGCCGCTACCGCCCGCCATCTTTACCGTATTGCCGGAACGTGGATTATGCGCGGCAGCGTCAGAAATGGCCTGTATGTGGAGGACGCCATCGCCACCGCCCACCGCAACCAGACCCGCTTTTGGGCGTCGCCGCTCAGTGAGACTTTGGCCGGTTATCACCGTATCTTTGCCGAGCATCGTTTCTTTCTCATCCACGATGGGGCCGCCTATGACATTCCCGTCCCACCATTAGGGCGGGGCGCGAGTTTGGCGGAAACGGCCGTTACCTTTACCAATCGAGCCGTCATCATCCAGCGAACCATCCGTCGCCAGGGCCAACCCTACACCGACGTTCACACGGCCGATTTTGAGGGTAATCTTCGGAGTTTACCAACCCAACTTTTGCCAGCCAATACATTGCTTCACCCCGCTGGCCGTCTTTTAATGGAACCGTCTCGGTTAACCCTCATCAAAAATCAGATATAAACGCGCCTTACGTTTTACGTTTGTGTTTATAACAGGTGTCTCTCGGCTGTCATACCCGCGAAGGTGGCTATCCATTGTGGATTCCTGCCTTTGCAGGAATGACCTGTGCAGTTACCTGCGTTTGCAATTTGATTAAATTACCCCATGCCCGGTATAATCTTCGCCAGATTATCATTTTTTGAGGAGACACCACGCGCCTGCGGCGCACCATCAAATGAACGAAAACGGGACACATCTCTTATCCGTGTTCATCCGTGTTAATCCGTGTCCCATTTTTACAGGAGAAATTTTCGCCATGCGACATGCACGACTTGCTCGTATTACAACTTCCATTGTTACCATTATCCTTGCCATTTTTGCTTTTGCGCCAACGGCCGTTCACGCTGCT
>JANTGY010000360.1 GCA_024762695.1 Anaerolineae bacterium | reverse complement strand
GCAAACGGCCGTTCCCCTTAACCGGCCAGCCGCTCCAAATTCGCCACCACCAGCAGCAAAAACATCATAACCAGCAACCCCGTTCCAATCAGCCACCAACCCATCACGCCGGCAATAACGCCAAATGCCACAACAGCCGCTAAAGATAACAGAGAAACGGCCGTTCTCCGCGTAAAACCGTGCGGCGACCGCTGCCGGTATGCCCAAAAGGCGCCGCCGCCCATCGCCCCAAAACTGGCCGACAACAACAACACACTAACCAGCCAGCCCGGCATAAAAGGCCAATCCACCACCACAACGCCGCATGATCCCTGTCGTGGCGGCTCACCAAAGGCCCGCAGCGTAAAAACCCGCGCCAAAACCAGCCGGTCAAATGCCGCGTCTTCAGAAAATATCGGCCAGGAAACCCAACGCGCTTCACCCGCTTCCAATGTCTGCCGCGAATCAAACTCCTGAATCAACGTCACTGCCCCGGCCGTAAAATGGGCGCGCAACGTCACCGTTAACGGCCGATCGCGGTCATTCTTAACCGAAGCCGAAACCTGTCGCGTCTCGCCCGTCGTCATAAAAAGCGGACAGCGCAAACCATTTAAAGAATCATCGGCTAATATCGCCGGGTTGAAAAGGGATGCTTCTAAGTCGGCCCAAATCACGACAACCGCCATTGTCAAACCAACCAAAAAACCAAAGAAAAAAACAATCAGGGGTAGTTTCCGTTTCATAAGCGCTCACTTTGCCGTCGCCGCCGAGAGGCAAACCGCCAACCAATTGGGTTAGGCAACGTTCAACCAAAAACAATAACATGATTATCGCCGTTTGCCAACGCGCCGAAATTACGTCATTCCGCAAACAAGCGGCTCGCACACCCAGGCGCGCCATTCATTACCATCGTTTGCCCCATCGCCTCGAATCGGCCACAATAACCAAAACGGAGAAATTATGGAATCGCAAACTATTCGCATCATTGGCATCCCCATGGATTTAGGGCAAAGTCGGCGCGGCGTGGATATGGGGCCAAGCGCCATCCGCTACGCCGGGTTACAGGCCCGGCTGGAAGGATTGGGTCATACCGTTCACGATGAAGGTAATATCTATGTGCCCAACCCAGAGGAACATGAAGCAGAAGGGACAAAAAGGCGGCTAACGGCCGTTACCGCCGCCTGCCAAACCGTTTACGAAATCGGGACAAAATGTGTCGATCAAGGCGACTTCGCCATCTACCTCGGCGGCGATCACAGCGTCAGCGTCGGCTCCGTTGCCGCCGCCGCCCATCCAGAACCCATCGGCGTTATCTGGGTAGACGCGCACGGCGACATTAACACCCACCATACCTCGCCCAGCGGCAACATACACGGCATGCCCGTCGCCGCCCTCATCGGCGAAGGCGACGACAAATTGGTTAACATCGGCTACCCTGGGGCAAAATTACTGCCAGCCCAAATCGTCCAAATCGGCATCCGTGATCTGGACCCTGCCGAGCGGGAACGGCTGGCCCACAACGGCATCAGCGTTTTCACCATGCGCCATCTGGATGAACTGGGAATGGCCGCCGTCGCCCGACAAGCTTTGGCCCGGCTGCGCCATCTCTCCCGCATCCATGTCAGCCTGGACATGGACAGCCTCGATCCTTCCGAAGCGCCCGGCGTAGGCACGCCCGTTCCGGGCGGCCTCAGCTACCGCGAAGCGCATCTATTGATGGAAATTCTGGGCGACAGCGGGCGGGTTCGCTCGCTGGACATCGTGGAAATCAATCCAATCCTGGACGAAATGAATAAAACGGCCGAATTAGCGGTGGAATTGGCCGCTTCTCTGCTCGGTCAGCGCATCTTGTAATAAATCGCTTATTGTATCGGTTAAAACATCAAGACCAGTTGGCTTAGTCAGATAACGATCGGCTCCGGCCTGCAATCCTTCGGCAATCGCATCCCCATTCATTTTGCCACTGAGCATGATGATGGGCAAGCGCGCCGTTGCCTCCTCGGCGCGCAGCAGCTTGCACAGCGTAATGCCATCCATCTTGGGCATCATCACATCCAAAATTATGATGTCCGGTTGATTTTGCCGAACCTTCGACCGAGCGTCTACGCCGTCTACAGCTTCCTCCGTCTCGTATCCGGTAAGCTGGAGCAGCATACATAACATATGTCTGATTTCATTGTCATCATCTACCACTAAGACCGAAAAACTCATCTTTGCCCTCTGCCAACAAACAGCACAGTCAAATTATTTATGCGGTAACTATGAATATCTCCCGTCTGTCATACCCAAAAAGGCAGGTATCTCTGTGTGTGGATTCCTGCCTTCGCCGGAATGACCCGTATAGTTACGCTATGGGAATGTTATCGCCTTGCCAGGTGGGTACTGCTCTGGATGAGGATGAAGTAATTATATCAAATTGCGCTTACGATGTTCATTAAGCGGCCCAAAAATCGCAGCAGACACAAACGGCCGTTTATGATAGCATCGTGTCCTGGAGCAAAAATCATAATCAATAGGAACCTGCTATGACCCACGTAACCCAACCCGCCTTGATTCCCTTTTTCAACCCCAAAGGCGTCGCCATTGTCGGCGCCACCGCTACGCCGACCAAACTTGGCTTTGGTATTGCCCGCAATCTCATCCAAAGCGGCTATCCGGGCGCTGTTCACTTTGTTAATCCCAAAGGCGGCCGTTTATTTGAACGGCCGATCTACACTCAAATCAGCGACATTCCCGACCCGGTTGACCTGGCCGTCTTGCTCATCCCCGCCCCCTTCATCCCGCAAACGTTAGCGCAGTGCGGGCAGCGCGGCATTCGCGCCGCCATCATCGCCTCTGGCGGCTTCCGCGAAACAGGCCCGGAAGGAGCGGCGCTGGAAGAAGAAAGCCAGCGCGTCGCCCGCGAACACGGCATCCGCTTCATCGGCCCCAACTGCATCGGCGTTTTGGACACCCATCTGCCGCTGGACACGACTTTCCTGCCCCCACCCGGCCCCATGCCCGGCGACATCGCCTTCCTCTCCCATTCCGGGGCAATTTGCGCCGCCATTATTGATTGGTCGCACGGCCAAGGATTTGGCCTATCGCGATTGGTCAGCCTGGGCAACCAGGCCGACGTACACGAAACAGAACTACTGGGCCCCGTCGCCGCCGATCCGCACACCCGCGTTATCACTTTGTATTTGGAGGGCGTGGGCGACGGCCGTCTCTTCGTCCAGGAGGCCAGCCAGGTCACACGGCAAAAACCCATCATCGCCTTGAAAGTCGGCCGCTTTGCCAGCGGTCAAAAAGCAGTCGCCTCCCACACTGGTGCGCTGGCCGGGCAAGAATCGGCCTACAACGCCGCCTTCCGCCGCGCCGGAGTCCTGCGGGCCAACAGCAGCGAGGAAATGTTCGATTGGGCGCGGGCGCTGGCCTGGTGTCCGCTGCCCCACGGTCGTAATGTGGCCGTACTGACCAATGCCGGCGGCCCTGGCGTCACCGCCGCCGACGCCATCGAAGCCGAAGGGCTGCGCCTGGCCGAATTACAACCGGAAACGCTTCAATCGCTGCGCGAAACGCTGCCGCCGTTTGCCAGCGTTCACAATCCCATAGACATGCTGGCCAGCGCGTCGCCAGAACAGTACGCCGCCTGCCTGCGCCTGGTTCTGGACGACCCTGGCGTGGACAGCGTGCTGCTCATTTTGCCGCCGCCGCCCATGTATGCGACCGGCGCCGTCGCCAAAGCGGTCATTCCCATCATTTACGCCGCCCAGAAACCTGTGGTTGTGGCGGTGATGGGCGAGCGAATGATTCAGGAGGCGGTCGAACATTTCCGCGCCGCGCGCGTACCGGAATATCGCTTCCCCGAACGCGCGGCCTCGGCGTTGGCGGCGCTGTCGCGGTATGCCGATTATTTGGCTTCCCCCCAGGAGGAACCAATCCATTTGACGGATGTTGACAAAGAGAAAGCGCAGGCTGTTTTAACGGCGCAAATTGCAGAAATACAGGCGC
>JANTGY010000359.1 GCA_024762695.1 Anaerolineae bacterium | reverse complement strand
CGCAGCGACCATTCGCCGTCGCCATAGACCAGCAAGCCGTCGCTGGCGCTGGCCCAGAGCGTTCCCTGGCGATCAAAAGCCAGGTTCTCGAAGAAATAAGTGTCGTCCAGCCCAGAGCCAGTCTCGAAAACTGTCCAATCGCTGCCGTTAAAGCTGGCAATTGTGCCGGAAGTTGCTACCCAAACTGTGCCGTCGCGGCCGACTTTCACGTCATAAACCAGCGATTCGTTGCCTAAATGGCTGGAATCGTAGGTTGTCCAAGTTGTGCCATCGAAATAGCTGACGCCCTCAAAATGGGCCGCCCAAATGCCGCCTTTTTGGTCGCAGGCGATGGCGTCAGCCGAACTGTAGTTGTCCATTTCGGGAAATTCTTGAAAGCTCTCGCCATCGTACAGCGTGAAGCCGGAGATGTGGGCCATCAGGATGCCGCTGTCGTTGCAAACGGTCATCGCCTGGATGTAATCGCCGCCTAATGCGGAGTTGTCGCGGGTCAACTGCTGCCATTCGCCGTCAGATGTCAGACAGGTGACGCCGTCGCTGCTGCCGAAGCAGGCCAGTCCAGGGTCGGCGTTAACGGGCGCGGGCGGGTTGGCCGATTGGGCCTGGCCGCCGGTGTCGTCAGATGTTTCTTCAACGGCCGTTGGCTCAGGTTCTGCCGTAGGCGGCTCTGTTGGAGCGGGAGCCGTTGTCGGTTCTGGTTCTGGGGTGGGGGCTGCGTCCTCCCCACTATTTTGGGCTGATGGGGCTGTGGGGGGAACCGCCGCTTCGGTTTCTCTCAGTGCAGGCGTTGCCTCCACAGCTTCACCCGGCTCTTCACTTCCAGTACAAGCAACCAAAAATAAAATAATGACCAAATACAAATACTTTTTCATGCGATGTCTCCTATGATGGTTTATGAATCCCAAAAAATAGCCGCGAATTTCACAAATTTCACGAATAAAAAATAATTTGTAACGACCAAACCTCTCTGGTGTCATTCCCGCGAAGGCGGGAATCCATTCTTCTACAGGAGTGGATTCCTGCCTTCGCAGGAATGACAGAGTTAGTAGTTATGATAATTCGTGCCATTCGTGTAATTCGTGGCAAAAAATCTTATTCTTTATTCCGTCGTTCACGCCAACGCTGCCAAACTGAAATGAGAACGGCCGCTCCAGCAATCACAATTACCCGCTCCAAAACGGGCCAGATAATTGATACTTCGGCAGCTAGTGGCGCAGCGGCGGCCGATTGAGCAGTCGCTAATACCAAAACCAAGATGAAAAGCGTGACGCTTCCTAATCTTTCCATTACTTTGCTACGTGTACTTTTTTTCATTGTTGTTCTCCTATGAAAATAGCTAGAGCTAGAGTATAGAGCTAGAGGGATCTCTTTCCTCTAGCTCTCGCTCAATCCTCTAGCTGCTGGGATTATCTACCAGCGCGCCTTCATGCCAGCCGTTTTGTAACAGCAGTTGATTCAATTGGTGCAGAGTCGCAAAGTAAATGCGCTGCCCATCTGGGGCTTCCAAACAACCGCGCCATACGGAAGACGGCCGTTCCTCACCCTGCTGCCAAATCGACAAAATGAAATAGTTGCGCTGGGACAACCCGGTTCTGTCATCTGTCATGGCGACAGCATACACAATGTTTGTCGCGTTGGTATCGCAAACTCACGAATGGGAAAACTATCCCGACAAATTAGGTTTTGAGATTAAAAAGAGGTATGTGGCGATTAGTTGGGCGCCAAAATAGGAGTGATGATGATTCTCAATCGGATTTGTCCGGTTTCTCTCCTATCAAATCCAATACACGATCTCGAATTTTACGGACGGCGGCTAAAGCTTCTTCTGCTTCTTCATGGCCAATATCGTCAATAGAAATATCATCAGGGTAACGACCAGCAATAACATATTCATTCAGAATGATGCCTTCAGAAACCATTCCGCCAAGCGTATCATCATATTCAGCGCATAACGCTACCAAAGCGACCATGTCATGCGTTTTTCGCAAATGCGATCCTTGCACGATTAGAAAACCCTTCAAAAATTTTTCTGCAGCGCCCTGACAAAGGAAGCAAATGGTATGGTAGGCTGGTCGCGAATATTGAATTTCGCGTTCTGCCACACCCAGATCGCCCAAAGCGTAAGCCAGCCACTGTTTGGGAGTTTCTACAGGGCGTTTAGGCTGGTCGCTCATAAAGCGCTTTTCCTTCGCCAAAAAGATGTTGTGTATAAAATGGATTACCGTCTGTTATATTTTGAGCAACTTCTTCAGAGTGCCTGACAATTAGATCAATGCCAAAGCGACGATTCCAAAGAGCGGCTTCTATTTGGCGGCGGATTTCCCGATTAGATTTATGGCTAGTGTGAATGATAAAAAGATCAAGATCGCTGCCATGCGTTGCATCGCCACGAGCATGTGAACCAAAGAGAACGATTTGCTCAGGCGATACGCTACGTACGATTTTTTCGACAATATAAGCGATCAGTTCCGGGGTTATTTGCTCGGTTTGTAGACGGCTGTCGCGTTTGAATTGTTGCATTTTTGTCATCATAATTTTTAGAGACAATACGCTAATGCTTGTTACTTTCTCTGCAATTGTATCATAATTCTAGTCTGTTCCAGAGATGTTGTGCGAACGGCCGTTCCCTCCAGCACAGAAGCATTTCCGTGTGCCTGAAATTACAATCGTATTCATTTACCGTTGGCGACGTGTAAGGAGAGGCGTCCCGGCGGCTTCCAGTTTGGCGCTGTCCCGCTCAATGGTGCGGGTGGCGACGCCCAAAGCTCTTGCCAAATCGGCGTGGGTGGGGGCGGCTCCCTGGGCGCGGGCTTCGGCGACGAGACGCTGCAAACGATGATGGCGCAGGCCGACTTTGCCCTGTTCCTGCCGGATGGCAGCATCCAACTCCCCGGCGTCAATCGTCCATTCGATTGCGATGCGGTCGGCGGGGGTGAGGGGCTTGCCCAACGGCGCATCGCGGCGAGCCAGTTGAACCTGGACGCGCTGCATGGGCAAATCGTGCCAACAGCGTTCGATGTCGCGGTGCAGCGGCATCCGGCGGTAATAATCGTGGCTGAGCCGGGGGTCTTGCAGGCGGTTGATTAAATCGAACATCGTCATCCGGGCTGCATTGAGCTTGGCTGCGTCGCCGGTCATGAGGAATTGGACGTAATAGTAGTAGACGGCGTTGGAGCCACTGGCGGGGAGTTTGATACGCCTGGTGGCCTCGGCAAAACTGGTCTCAGCTTCTTCATCTTTGCCCATGAGCTTGGAGGCTTCGGCGTGGCAGAGGAAGGGGCTGGCGGTGGTGGCGCCGCTGTTGGTGGCCAGGGCGATGGCACGGCCGTATGCGTACTGCGCCGCGTCTAATTGACCTTGATAGAACCGGAGCGTGCCAACGGCCGTCCACCCATTAATCGAACCCCGTCCTGCCTCCTCCTGACTCAACCAAGCCATAATGTCCGGCAGAAGTTGTTCCGCCAATGCAAACGCCCCGGCCATCGTGTAACAATCCAGCAGCATCGTGCGGTAAAAATGGACGAGGTATTGGTCGGATTCGGCGCTGTTGGCGCTGACAAGCTGCACTAACTCCTCGGCAAATAGTATCGCCTCTTCGTGCTGGCCGATGAACGAGGCAACGTGCGCCGCGTTGTACAGCGCGGCCACCAGCCCCGCGTAATGGTTGGCGCGGCGATGAATGTCGATGAGGCGATGCTGCAAGGCGCGCGATTTTTCCCATTCGATGCTTAATTGGGCGATGATGGCCTGGTAGTAGAGCAAATCGGGTTCCAGCGAGGCCAGTTCGGGGTGTTGGGCGATAATGGCTTCGGCGCGGGCCAATGTTTCGCGGGCGGCGGCGCGTTGACGGGCGTGCAAATGGCTGACGGTGAGAACGAACAGGGCGCGGGTCAACGGCAAGGGGGCGTGGGCCATCGTTTCGGCCAGGGCGACGGCGCGTTGGCTCAGTTTGATGGCTTGGTCGGTGTCGCCCAGCGT
>JANTGY010000358.1 GCA_024762695.1 Anaerolineae bacterium | reverse complement strand
AATTCCCGTCGCTGACGAAGGGCGCGGTTGGTTTTGCGGCGGCGGCGGGCGTGTTGACGCTGGTTGTGCCGCTGTTGGTGGACGCCAGTTCGGAAATCGCCGTCATCACGAAGTTGGGAACGGGTTTTGTGGGGACGGCGCTGCTCAGTGTGGTCACATCGCTGCCGGAGCTGTTGGCGGCGTTGGCGGCGGTGCGGATGGGGGCGTATGATATGGCGGTGGGCAACTTGTTTGGCTCCAGCGTTTTTAATATGTTGGGGGTGGGGATTGCCGACTTTTTCTATACAGACGGCCGTTTCCTGGCCGCTATCGATCCTAACTTTGCTTTAGTCGCCTTGCTGGGTATGCTGCTCACCAATATGGCCTTGCTGGGTAATTTGGCCCGCGTTGAGCGCAAAATTTTGTTCCTGGAATTGGACACACTGGCGATTATTGTCGTTTATTTGTTGGGGATGTATTTATTGTTTGCGCGCGGGGTTGGACTTTAAAACGACGAATTTTGAATGATGAATGATGAATGATGAGTTCACAATTCATCATTCATCGTTGATCATTGGTTCAAACTTTCAGTTCCATGCCGACACGGATTTTGTTGGGATCATCGCCGATAACGTCTTTGTTGGCGTTGTAGACTTCTTTCCAGCTTTCTATTCCATATTGTTTGGCAATGCTGCTCAAAGTATCGCCGCTGACGACGGTGTGGGTTTGGGGAGCGGCCGCTTTACTTCGGGCCATTGACGCGCCGCTTAATACATCGTCACGGCCGTCTATGAGCGGTTTGCCGGAACGGGCCATTTTGCTGCGGTCAACTTTTTGGTTTGCCATTTTTTTGAGATCGCCTTTATCTTCTGCCATTATTTTTCTCCTGGTATAAAATTGGGATTGGGATAGGACTACGCTTATTATGACACAGGATTGGCAAAACAGTCACTGATTTCTGGCAAAATGATATGAAAAATTATTGCTTTTTAGGTTTGATCGCTCTTTTTTTATTGCCCGGATGCAATACGCCGCAGCCGGAGACGATTGTTGTGAAGGAAACGGCCGTCGTCGAAATGCCGGTGACAGTTGAAGTGACGCGAGAAGTGGAAGTGACCCGATTGGTGACCGTAATCCCTGAGCCAACGCCGACGGCCGTTCCTGAATACCCGGTGACAACCATCGCTTTAGCCGGGCCAATCGCCGACCGCCGCGCCGAAATTTCCGGGCTGGCCTGGTATGAAGATTGGCTCATCATGCTGCCCCAATACCCCGATTTTGCCGGCGGGGCTGGCGATGGTTTCCTCTACGCCCTGCCGAAAGCGGATATTTTGGCGTTTTTGAATGGCGAAGTGGAAGCGTTAAAGGCATTGGAAATCCCGCTCATTGCGCCGGGATTGGCGGAGAGCATTGCCGGATACGAAGGGTTTGAGGCGGTGGCCTTTGACGGGCAGCGGGCCTATTTGACGATTGAGGCCAGCCCCCGCGAAGGGATGCGCGGCTATCTGGTCGCCGGGGAGATGGCCGCCGATTTGAGCCAATTGGCAGTGGATACGGCCGTTCTGACCGAAATCCTGCCCCAAAATGACATCGGTAACAAATCGGAGGAGGCGTTGTTCATCGCTGGCGACCAAATCGTAACTTTGTATGAAACGTATGGCGCGGCCGTGACAGAATCACCGGTCGCCCATCGCTTTGAGGCTGATTTGACGGCGGTTGACGCCATCTCATTCCCTCATATTGATTATCGGGTGACGGATGCGACGGCTTTGGATGGGGACGGCCGTTTCTGGGCCATCAACTATTTCTTTCCCGGCGACAATGAGTTGGCTGTGGAAACTGAACCCCTGGCGGCTGAATACGGCCGTGGCGCAACCCATCAACAATACGACTACGTTGAGCGCTTAGTGCAGTTCCAGTACAGCGAAGACGGCATAACGTTGACTGACGCGCCGCCTATCCAACTGGAACTCATCGCCCTGGACGCCCGCAATTGGGAAGGGGTAGTGCGTCTCGACGACATCGGTTTTCTCTTGGCGACCGACAAATTTCCGACTACGCTGCTCGGTTTTGTCGCGCTGGACCAATAAACAAGCGATTCAGTTATAATTATTTTGGAGGTAATTTGATATGGAACGAACTTTTGTCTTGTTAGGATCGGCATTGATGTTTTTGGGCGTCTCGTTAGGCGCCTTTGGCGCGCATGGATTGGAAGCTTATTTGATCCGGCATGATTTAGCGGGGACGTTTGATACGGCCGTACGCTACCACGTTTATCATGCCCTGGCCTTGTTTGCCGTGGCCTGGGCCGCCGGTAAATGGCCCGGAACCCTGACAACCTGGGCCGGTTATTTGCTATTCGCCGGCGTTATTTTATTTTCTGGCAGTTTGTATTTGCTGGTTGCCACCCGCCTGCGCTGGCTGGGGGCCGTCACCCCGCTGGGCGGCGTCGCCTTTGTCGTTGGCTGGGCGCTGCTCTTCCTCGCCGCGTGGCGGAATTAGGCCGTCTCCTATCCATGAAATATTGGTTTCAACGCCGGGTATAACTCGCGGTAACGCTGGTATTGTTTTTGATAGACGGCGCTGTGTTCGCCGGGGGAGGTGGAGCCAGTGATGGTAACGGCCGTATTGCAAGCCTCCGCCACACTGCCAAAAGCGCGGGTTCCCACCGCCGCCAACAAAGCCGCCCCATAAGCCGCCCCTTCGCTGGTGTTGACGGTCGCCAGTTCCGTTTGCAGCGTGTCGGCCAAAATTTGCCGCCACAGCGGGCTGCGCGCGCCGCCCCCGGCAATCCGCACCTGACGAATCTCCGCAACGCCCGCGTCCTTCATCAACTCAAAACTATCGCGCAGACCGAAGGCCACCCCTTCCAAAACGGCGCGGGTCATGTGGTCGCGGCTGTGGCGCACCGTTAGTCCCACAAAAGCGCCGCGCGCCAATGGATCGGGATGCGGCGTGCGTTCGCCGGTCAGGTAAGGCAGGAAGAACAAGCCGTCGCTGCCGGCGTTTACCGGAGCGGCGGCATTCACTAAATCAGCGAAATCTACGCCGGGCGCCAGCGTGTCGCGGAACCAGCGTAAGCTGCCCGCCGCCGAGAGCATGACGCCCATGAGGTGCCATTTATTGGGTACGGCGTGGCAAAAAGCGTGCAGTCGTCCTTCAGGTTCGATAACAGCCGTGTCAGACGTGGCAAAGACAACCCCCGATGTGCCCAAACTCAAGGCCACAATTCCTTCGACCACCGCGCCAACGCCCACCGCGTTGGCCGCCTGATCGCCGCCGCCGCCCACGACGGGGATGCCGGGAACCAGCCCGGTGGCTGCGGCTGCATCTGGAGTGAGAGTTCCGGTAACGGCCGTGCCCTCAAACGTCGGCGGCAGCCAATCGGCGTCAATGCCCAACGCCGTCACAATCTCAGCCGACCAATCCCGCTGGCCCACATCAAACAACTGCGTGCCCGCCCCGCCAGCCTTGTCGGTGGCGTATTCGCCGGTAAGTTTCAAACGCACATAATCTTTGGGCAGGAGGATGTGGGCGATTTGGGCGTAGACGTCCGGCTCATTGTTCTTGACCCACAAAATCTTGGGCGCGGTAAAGCCGGTTAACGCATCGTTGCCGGTGATGGCGATGAGACGCTTTTTGCCGATTTTGGCCCGCATCTCGTCGCACTCGGCGGCCGTGCGCTGGTCGTTCCACAAAATCGCTGGGCGCAGAATTTCGCCAGTCTTATCGACGAGAACCAACCCGTGCATCTGCCCGGTGAGGCCGATGCCCTTGATTTCTGTCGGAGCCGTGCCGGTTTCGGCTAACACCTGCCGGATGCTGTGGACAGCGGCTGTCCACCACAGTTCCGGCTGTTGCTCGCTCCATAAGGGCTGCGGCGTTTCGTAATCGTAAGAAGATGAGGCTGCCCCCACGATACGGCCGTCTGCGGCCATGAGCAGCGCTTTGGTCGCGGTAGTCGAACTATCAATGCCGATGAACATCTGTGCCTCCGGTTTTTAG
>JANTGY010000357.1 GCA_024762695.1 Anaerolineae bacterium | reverse complement strand
GGTCCCATCTCGAACCCGGTAGTTAAGCTCGTCAGCGCCGATGGTACTTGGGGGGTGACCCCCTGGGAGAGTAGGTCATTGCCAAAAGGCCTTTTTTCTTTGAAGATTGAAGATAGAAGATTGGGGATTGCTGGTTTGCAGCGTTCGTTGATTTTTTGTTTTCAATCTTTTTTTGTTTTAGGGGAAACGGCCGTTTCATGAACGAATACATCATTTTGTTGCGACAAAACCGAAATTACCGTTATCTGTGGCTGGGTAATGTCGTTTCGTTATTGGGGGATTGGTTTAATCTTATCGCTTCGGCTGAGCTGATTACTGATCTTTCTAATACCGGGATTGCGATCAGTTCGCTTTTTTTGGCGCGGTTTTTACCCCTCTTTTTTGTTAGTCCTTTGGCCGGGGTGTTAGCGGACAGGTACAGTCGGCGCGGGATCATGATTGTTTCTGATTTGCTGCGGGCAGCGACGGTTCTGGGCTTTCTTCTGGTGCGGTCCTCGGGGCAAATTTGGCTGTTATACGTGCTGACTATGTTCCAATTTGTGTTGAGCGCGCTGTTTACGCCGGCGAGAACGGCGATTTTGGCGAATGTTGTGCCGCAGAAGGATTTGGTGACGGCTAATGCGCTGGACAGTTTTACCTGGAGCACGATGCTAGCGTTGGGGGCGTTTTTGGGTGGGCTGGCAACGGCCGTTTTCGGAGCCAGAACCGCTTTTGTCCTTGATGCGATGACCTTTTTGTTGTCGGCGTGGTGGATTAGCCGCGTTTTGGTTGCGCCGCGTAAGGTTGCAGCGACTGGCGCTGGCGGCTGGCTTGATTTTGTGGATGGTTTCCGTTACCTATGGAGCGTTCCTTTTATTCTGGGAATCAGCCTGGTCAAGGCGGCTGGATCATTGGTTTGGGGCAGTATCAATGTTTTGGAAGTGACTTTTGCCAATGAAATATACCCATTAGACGCGCCCTGGTTGCAGGAAGCGCTCAATATCGAAGATGCGGGCACGGCCGCTTTAGGGATCATCTACATGATGAGCGGTTTGGGCACAGGATTGGGACCATTGTTGATGCGACGATGGTTAGGCGATGCCAAAGAGCGCATGTTGTGGGGAATTACTATTGGTTTTGCTTTGATGGGCGGCGGCATTGCCGGACTGGGCTTGGTTTCAGCTTTCCCTTTATTCTTACTGGCAACATTTATTCGCACCGTTGGCACGGGGACGATATGGGTGTTTTCGGCGGCTTTATTGCAAATGATGGCGCCTGATCGCTATCGTGGCCGTGTGTTTGCTTTTGAATTTGCCGCGTTAACGTTAACGCAATCTCTCTCCATTATGGGAGCGGGATTTGCGCAAGATAATTTGGGGATGCCTTTGCCGGCGATTGCGGTACGTGTTGGATTGAGCGGACTTGGCGTTGGGGCCGTTTGGCTCTTTTTCTTGTGGAGGCATCTGACGGCCGTTCGCCAACAAAATAATCCCGCCTAAGTGCGCCATCATCGCCATATTTGTCAGACAAACCTGATTGACTGACAAATCTCAGAGTTCACCGCAGAGAGTGCGGAGAAGCGCGGAGGTTTCTCCTTCATTTCCCTTTGCGATCGCCGCGTTCTCCGTAGTTAGATAAGTTTTGTCAGTCAACCAGCAGACAAACTTATTTTTTGGGCGCGTTTTCGCGTAATGCGGCCAGGTGTTCAGTACGGCTGTGCGAATAAAGCCGCCACACTTCCCGGTTGGGATGCTCAACATATTCAAAATGGGCGATGCCGGTGTTTTGGCTCCACACTTCGCAGCGACGGAAGGGGCCGATGTTGAAAACATGGTCGTAAGTAAGTTCGATAACCCCGCCATGACAGACGGCGACCACAGTTTCTTCACGATGTTTTTCCAATAGTTCTTCAATAAACCGGCCGAGGCGCACACGAAAGTGCATCAAGCTTTCCCCATTTTGGCGGGCGGGGGTGATGGAGGAAAACGGCCGTTCGCTTCCCCAATACTCCCCATATTCTGGCAAATCATCGCTGGGCCAGGGTTCATGATCGGCGCGATTATTGCCAATTTCGCGCAGGCGGTCGTCAAATTGGATGGGGATGTCATACGCTTGAGCCAGGGGAGCGGCCGTTTCCCGCGCCCGTTTCATCGTGCTTGCGTACAATGCGTCAAACTGCGGTAAATGACCCGGCAGCCAGGCCGCCAAAAGCGCCGCTTGCCGCTGCCCCAATTCAGTTAAGCCCTCGTCCGAGTTGCCATTATCCCAATCCTTCAAATTAACATAGCTTTGTCCGTGTCGAATCATATAAAGATGCATACTTATTATTCCTTCTTGCGCGTATTTTAATCCAACAATTATCCCACAAGCAGCCTTGTCTGACACGCCAAAATTAGCAGCCGGCGCAGGGTCGGCATAACAGAAAGATGAACATGTAAGAAACATGTAATCTTCGCCACATTGTTTGGTAATAGATTGTTTTTATACTTGCCGGGCGCTCAAAAAACGCGGAGTTGATTAAATATAACCCGCAAATCTATCAACCTTGAATGAAGGAGCAAAACAAATGAAAAACTTGAAACTAATAATGGTTCTCTTAATTGGTGTATTGACCTTGGCTGCCTGCAGCGGCGCCCAGGATACTCAATCGGTTAGCGAAACGTCAGAAATGGCTGACGATGCGATGGCCGACGACGCGATGGCTGACGATGCGATGGCCGACGATGCGATGGCTGACGATGCGATGGCTGACGATGCGATGGCCGACGACGCGATGGCCGACGATGCGATGGCCGACGATGCGATGGCTGACGACGATTCCATGATGGCTGAGGAAGGTCATGATGACGATATGGACGAAGAAGGCCATGATGATGACATGGACGATGATGACCACGCTATGGATGACGACGAAATGGCCAAAGAAACAATGAGCGAAGATGGCGCTGACGCCATGATGGCCGAAGACGCGATGGGCGACATGGCCGAACTACCCGCCTGGCAGCAATTATCTCTCACCGATGCCCGCACCGGGGAAACCTTCACGCTGGCTGATTTTTCAGGCAAGACCGTTTTTGTGGAGCCGATGGCTACCTGGTGTACCAACTGCCGCCGCCAACTGGGCAATGTCCGCGATGCCCGCGCCCAACTTAACGATGAGGACGTTGTTTTCATCGGTTTAAGCCTGGAAACCAACATCAGCGACGCTGAATTGGCCCAATACCAGAGCGATCAAGGGTACGATTGGACATTCGCGGTCATGTCGCCAGAGATTTTGCAGCAGCTAGCCGACGCCTTTGGCCGCAGCATCACCAGCGCGCCGTCTACGCCCCACTTCGTCATTCGGCCAGATGGTTCCACCACCGAGCTTGTTACCGGTATCGAATCGGCCGACCAGATTTTGCAGCAAATTCAGGCAGCGCGCGGCTAAGTCGATGAATGAATTAATCCAGGCTTTTGTGTTAGGCAACAGCGCTATTTTGACCAATGTGTGTATTTTACCGCTGTATCCTGGTTTAATCGCCTTCATGGCTGGCAATGCCGCCAACGAGCAGGCCCAAAAAGCCACCCGCTGGATGGGGCTGCTCGTTTTGGCCGGTGTGCTAACGTTGATGACTGTGGTTGGCGGGATTTTATTCTTGTTGCAGCAATCTTTTGGGGCGATTTTGCCTGTCTTGCTGCCCATCATTTATGCCGTCATTATTTTATTGGGCGTTTTGATGTTGTTTGGACGTAATCCGTTTAATCGCTTGTCACAGGTGCAGTCGCCTGCGCTGCGGAATCCCTATGTGGGAGCTTATGTTTACGGTTTGCTGTTAGGGCCTATGACGCTGCCCTGCGCTGGGCCGATTATTTTGAGCGCTTTTTTGCTGGGCACGGGCAGTTTTGCCGCGCTGGGTAGTAGTTTGGCGTTTTTCTTTGTTTTTGGACTGGGTTTTGGCTGGCCGTTGGTGCTGCTGCCGTTCCTGGCGATGCCGTTCCAACGCCGGTTTACGGGCTGGATGACGCAAAATTATAAGTTGTTGAC
>JANTGY010000356.1 GCA_024762695.1 Anaerolineae bacterium | reverse complement strand
GTGCGCGAGGGGATTGAGACGGCGTTGTTCCTCACGGCGGCGGCCATGACCAGTTCGGCGCAGCAGGCGTTGATTGGCGGGCTGGCTGGCTTGGCGGCGGCAGCGGTATTGGGATGGGTGTTGTTTGCAACGGCCGTTCGCCTTAACTTGCGCCGCTTTTTTCAAGTAACCAGCATCTTGCTCATCTTGTTCGCCGCCGGATTGGTGGCGCACGGCATCCACGAATTCAACGAAGCGGGACTGATTCCGGCCATCATCGAGCATGTGTGGGACATCAACCACATTTTAGATGAGAAATCGGCGTTGGGCATTACCTTGAAAGCGCTGTTTGGCTACAACGGCAATCCCTCCCTCACCGAAATCCTGGGCTACGTTGGCTATTACATCGCCATCATCTTGGGCTTGCGCCAGGCCAATCGCCGCGCGGTTGTTGTGCATCAACCAGCTACGAGCTAATTAGAAATTAGGACGCAGATTACGCAGATACCGCAGATTTTCTTACTTCTTATCTGCGTCATCTGCGTCCTTTCTATTTTCTTTTTGGCAAAATCTTTCCTCCCCCATATCATTTCCCTAAAAAACGAGGTGAACAAAATGGAATATCGTCAATTAGGCAGCAGCGGTGTGCGCGTTTCCGTCATCGGAATGGGAACAAACCAGTTCGGCGGCCCGGTCGATCAGGCAGCAGTCAATAATGTGATTGACGCGGCGCTGGATTTAGGGATCAACTTTATTGATACGGCCGATGTGTATCAAAGCGGCAAATCAGAAACGGCGTTGGGCGAGGCGTTGCACGGCCGTTGGGATCGCTTTGTGGTGGCTACCAAAGTCTATTTCAAAATGGGCGATGGCCCCAACGATTACGGCGCTTCTCGTTACCACATCATGAACGGCGTTGAAGCCAGCCTGCGCCGTTTGCAAACCGACCACATCGATCTTTACCAGATGCACCGCTGGGATACGACCACGCCCATCGCCGAGACGATGCGCGCGTTGGACGACTTGGTGAGCAGCGGCAAAGTGCGCTACGTGGGCGCGTCGGCTTACGCCGCCTGGCAGTTAGCCGAGGCCAACTTGCTGGCCGATTTTAACAACTGGTCGTCGTTTGTGACGGTGCAGTCCCACTACCACATGCTGGAACGCGAGGTGGAGCAGGAAGTGATTCCTTATTGCCAGGCGCACAATGTCGGCTTCATCCCCTATTTTCCGTTAGCGGGCGGCTTTTTGACGGGCAAATACAAGCGGGGCGCTGAAACGCCGGCCGGTTCCCGCGCCGAGCGCAGCCAATACGTGCGCGACTACATGACCGACGCCAATTACACGATTGTGGAAGAGCTGACCGCCTGGGCCGAGGCGCGCGACCACACGATGGCCGAACTGGCTCATGCCTGGTTGTTGGCTCAACCCCAGGTTTGCTCTGTCATTTCGGGGCTGACGAAGCTGGAGCATTTGCAGGCCAACGCTAAAGCGGGCGAGTGGAATTTAACAAAGGTTGAAACGGCCGAGGTGAATGCCATCCTGACCGGAGCAGGCGCCGTTTAAGCCAATAACATTGACCATGGTTCCCCGGTTTGTTTGTAAACTCTATTCGATTTGCCCCTACTCTTGTCGCGGCGTCATCACGCAGTAGACAAATCCGTTCATCTGAACCAAATCCGTCGTTTCATACCGTTGACCGATGATGTTCAACACTTCTGGCGGATAAAACTGAGCGCGTAAAACGACTGTGTCGAAGCGCTGTGCGTCCAACATCGCCAACATCTCTGTCAAATCGACGGCATTGTTTTTGTACAGGTTGAGGAATTGGGTGGGGTTGGTGACAATGTCCCGGCCCAGGTAGAAATTGAACCCGGCATCTTCGGCGAAAGCGGGCGACTCGCCACGCGCAATCAATTCTGTGATGGCGATCCCCGCTTCCGTATCGGCCTTGTTGGGCGGACGGCCGAGCAGCGACACACCGGCCGCATCCACATACGGAATCGGTTCCGGGTCGCGGGGGGCTGAACAGGACGTTTGCGGGGCGATCATCACTTTGGTGGGCTGTCCCAACGCGCTGGCGATGGCGGCTAACGTAGGCGTGTGGGTGGGCATGTGGAACAATTTACCTGCTTGCCACAAAAAGAGCAGGGGGATGAGCGTCTGTAAAACGAATTGCCAATTCGTTCCACGCTTTTCCGACCAATCCAGCAATCGACTAAACGCGATTCCCGTCAAAATCAGGCTGGCGGCGATGGCGGTGGCAAAATAACTCTCGCCTGCGCCCCATTTTCCGGCCGTTACGCTGTTGAGCGTGGTAACCACAAACCAGATAGCGTAAATGGACAACCGCTCAAAATATAATTGGTAGATGGCAAACAGCGCAGCCACAACGGTGATGATGGTGTGCAGTGTAAACCACTGCCGGAACAGTCCCTCGGCTTGCCCCGGAATGAAGGGGTTGACGTTGGCGGTGACGGTGTTGAGAAACCAAAAGCCATCGGTCGAAACATTGATCCAGAGGAAGATGAGGCCGGTAACGGCCGTAAAGGGCACGGCCCACATCACCGCCCGCTTTGGTTGGCGCAAAAAGAGGAAAATGAACACGGCCGCCACTGTTGCGTAAGCCAATTGTTTCGTGTAGCCAGCAAAGAGGAGCAGCGCCATCACAACGAGAAGCCCTTTGTTGTTCCGTTTACCGCTGGCCTCCTCGCGTTCAATCACCCGCGCCAGCAAGACAACGGCCAATGTCTCGAACATGACCATGAATAAATGCTGTCGAAACAGCGGGCCGACGTGGTAGATGTAATTGGAAGCCAGGTAGCCTAGTCCCGCTAAAATTGCCAGCCACCATCTTTTGCTAGAAGAAGTTAACCGCAAAGGCGCAAAGGGCGCAGAGGTTTTTATCTTTTTCTTATCTCCGCTCCTCTCCGCTCCTCCGCGTTTCTCCGCGTCTCGCTTAACGGCAATGAAGATGGCAACGGCCGTTACCAGCGTCCCCAAAAACGATACCAGTCGCCCCGTCCAATACTGCGGCCCAAACAGCCACACCAATGGCACGATGGCAATGTGAAAGAGAGGGGGATAATTGGACGAGTAAAATGGATACACATCATTGTCCCGGTACGGCCATTGGCCCTGGCTGAACAGGACGGTATCCATCAATTCAAAGCCCTCCCCCTGGTCGTAATCAAACGGAAATTGAAACAGATTCCAGGCGTAAATGGCGTAAACAATGAAATAGCCCACAAATGCCAACAACGCTAACCCAATCAAAACGCGCGGCAGCCAGACTCGCAAACTTGCAAACTTGCCTACTTGCTTTTTCATGCCGGATTATCCCCAAACGGCAGCAGTGTGATGCCAATGAAAATAACAAAGCCCGCGCCCATTAGCCCCAGCCGCTGCGCCGGGCCGATGCCTTGAAATTGGCCCGCGCCGAGTAAATCCATGAGAAACATCCCGGCGATGGCCAGAATGCCTAAAGCGATAAAACTCAATCCCAGTTGTCTTTTTGTCATAAATGCCCTTCGTTTGGTAGGGGCGGGTAAATATTTTGCTATTCACCCAAATCGCGTCTCCCGACCGTCTCGCCCTTCTTGCCGCCAAGTTTTGGGCGAGATGGCGCTGAGACGCGGCCGTTTGCTTCATCCCGCGCCATCCCGCCCCTGCGATTTTGCAATGCCCACAGCCGAAAATACAAGCCCTGTTGCTCGAGTAATTGATGATGTTGACCGCGTTCGACGACACGGCCGTTTTCCAATACCAAAATCTCATCCATCGCCTCTAAGCCCATCAACCGATGGGTAATCAGCAGCAGGCTGCGATTATCCGTCAGGCTGAAGATGGTGTCCAGAATGTGGCCGGCGGTGATGGCGTCGAGATTGGCCGTTGGCTCGTCGAGCAGCAGGATGGGCGCGTCTTGCAGCAGGGCGCGGGCGATGGCCAACCGCTGTCGTTCGCCGCCGCTGAGCTGCAAACCCAGCTCGCCCACGCCCGTTTCGTAGCCGTCGGGCAGGCTGGCGATGAAGTCGTGGATGTGGGCGGCTTGGG
>JANTGY010000355.1 GCA_024762695.1 Anaerolineae bacterium | reverse complement strand
GTGCGGGCCACACGTCCGGCAGAATCGATCCTGCCGGCGCTGCAGCCCTACGTCGCTTACGGCGCGTCGCCGCGGGCGGGCATCTTTTTGGTACAGGCGGCGCGGGCCTTTGCCTTTTTACAAGGTCGCCAATACGTTCTCCCCGACGACATTAAAGCGTTGGCCCCCGACGTGCTGCGCCACCGCCTGATCACCACCTTCGAAGCCGAAGCGGAAGGCGTCACGCCTGACCAACTCATCCAGCAATTACTGGACAGCATCCCAGTGCCATGAAAAGCGGAACACAGAGTTACGCCGAGAACCGCAGAGATTCGCAGAGAGAAGAAGAGAAAAACTCTTTAATCTCTGTGATACTCTGTGCTAACTCTGTGCCTCTCTGTGTTCCTGCTTAATCTTATGAACAGTTACGAACAAGCCCGTCGCATCGAGATTAAGGCCCGACGGCTGGCGCTGGCAGCATTAGCCGGAGAGTATCGTTCGGCGTTTCGGGGCAGCGGGCTGGATTTTGATGAGGTACGGCCGTACACTCCCGGCGACGATATTCGCAGCATCAACTGGCAGGTGACGGCGCGAATGGGCCAGCCATACATCAAACGCTACGTCGAAGAACGGCAGTTGACACTGCTGCTGTTGGTGGATGTGAGCGGCTCGACGGCGTTTGGCAGCGGACGGGAAAAGCGGGATTTGGCGGTAGAGATAACGGCCGTTCTCGCTGCCGCCGCCATGTTCAACCAGGATCGGGCCGGGCTGATCTTGTTCAGCAACCGGATTGAAGCGCTGGCGCCGCCTGGCCAGGGTCGCCAACACACACAGCGGCTGATCCACACCCTGTTGACGACAAATCCGGCCGGTCAAGGCACAAATGTGGACCTCGCTTTGCAAACGGCGGAGCGCGTGTTGAAACAGCGCGGCGTCATCCTGCTCATCTCTGATTTTCTCGCGCCGCCCGAAGCATACCAACCGCGCCTGGCCCGGTTAAACCGGCGGCACGACGTGCGGACGATCTGGCTGGGCGATCCCTGGGAACAGTCGCTCCCCAACCTGGGATTGGTGGCGCTGCATGATGCCGAAACAGGCGAAAAAATATGGCTGGATACGGCCGATCCCGCCTGGCAGGCCACATTCGCCGCCCGCAGGACAGCGCATCACACAGCGGTTCATCACGCATTGCGCCGGGCGCAAACACCCTGTCTGACCCTTTCCACGGCGGATGACTGGCTGCCATCGTTAGCCCGTTTTCTAGCCTTACGGCAGCAGGATTGAACGAAGGACGGTGAAATCTGTGAAATCAGTGGTTTTTCTATTCTTGCTGGGGATGCTGGCAACGGCCGTTACCCATGCCCAAGAACAGGTCACGACAACCATCACTGCAGATCGAGATACATTGACCGTAGGCGATCCCGTGC
Organism: Anaerolineae bacterium; assembly: GCA_024762695.1. GTDB lineage: Bacteria > Chloroflexota > Anaerolineae > Promineifilales > Promineifilaceae > JACKCC01. The sequence goes on along the minus strand of JANTGY010000355.1, from coordinate 2,638 downwards.
TGGTGACTGTGGCGGTTCGCCATCCGGTCAGTTACCGGCTGCAACTGCCAGCGCTGACCTGGGATGAGATCGAACTGTTGGACATGACCGCGCCGGAGCAAACGGAACAGGGGACCATTTTACGATTCACCATCACTTTGTGGGCGCCCGGCGCGTATGAAATTCCGGCCATGTCCCTCGCGCTGGAAAATGACGCCGGTGAAACGATAACGGCCGTCACCGAACCCCTGCCCCTCACCGTTCATTCCGTACTCACCGATGATGACCGCGAACTGCGCGACATCCGCCCCCAGGCAGCGCTTCCGCCGACGCCAATCCGCTGGCAGCCCTGGCTGCTGCTGGCCTTGGCGATGGGCGGTGGCACAGTCATCTGGAAGAGACGCAGGATGTCGCTTCAAAAAGATACGCCCTCCATTCCTACTATCAAGCAGGAAGCCCTGGTCCAATTAGACAATCTGGCCGAACCCGACTCGTTACAACCGGAGAGAAAGGCCGATTATTTAACGGCCGTTTACCACATTTTGCGCCAATTTTTGCAGCAAGCCTACGGCATCCCCGCGCCACAGCGCACCACAAGCGAACTATTCGAAACGCTGGCGCAAACAGCCCTCCCTCGCCAACAACAGGCGGCCATCCTTGAACAGTTACAGCAAATGGATGCGCTGCGTTTTAGCCAACAGGCAAAAATGACGCCTGGTCAACCGTTTTCCGACCCAGTGCGCCGTTTTATTCAATCCGCGCCGCTGCCTGAATAGCGGCTTCGAGTGATATTGGATGACAAGTTTTGTATTTGCCGGGCCGCTTTATTTGCTGCTTTTCCCATTGGCATTATTGCCCTTGCTCCAGGCAAAACGACAGCCCACCTGGCTGTTTTCGTCTGTGGAACTGGTGCGGGTAGAGCGGCGATCCTGGCGTTTGCGGCTGCGGCCGTTTTTGCCCTGGCTACGGGCCATTGGTTTGGGCTGCATGGTTCTGGCGCTGGCCCGACCACAGTGGCGGCAGGTCGAATCCATCCAACCGTCTCATGAAACGGCCGTTATCTTTGCCCTGGACGTGTCGAACAGTATGAAATTCCAGGACTTACAACCCGACCGGCTCTCTTTTGCCAAGCAGTTGATTGCCGATATGATAACGGAACGGCCGTCAGTCCCCCTGGGGCTGGTCCTGGTTGCCAATCAAGTCTATATTCCAATGCCACCCACGCGGGATCATGCAGCCTTGCTGATGGCGCTGGATCAAGTCACGTTTGCCGAGCAAATGGGCATCGCTGATGGATCGGCCCTGGGATTAGGGATTGCCGCCGCAGCCGGGCTGCTGGTCGATTTGCCAGGGACCAACCGCACGGTTATCCTGCTGACAGATGGCACAAGCACCGACAGCGCCATAGACCCGCTCACAGCCGCTCAAGCTGCCGCCCAATCCGGTATCCAGATACATACTGTCGGGCTGGGTCGGTCGGGACAGTCGCCTTTTCCGCAGCGCGGCTTGCAGGGCAGCTATACCGTCAATTGGGAAAGCCAGGTGAACGAAGCGGTTTTACAAGAAGTTGCTGAAATCAGCAGCGCCAGCTACTTTCGCGCCGCCGATATGGACATTCATAGCGATTTGCCACACTTAATTGTCGCTGAATCCGTTAATTCGTTTTCCTCTCCAACGCCTCAATCACGCGATTTGTTTACCTCGTGGCTGATGGTCGGCCTTATACTGCTGCTGGCCGAGTTTGTACTTCGCCAGGGCATATTAAGAATGCTGCCGGAGGCCGGATGACGCTGTCTTTTGCTCGGCCAGGTATCTTGCTTTTTGGATTTCTCATTCTGTTGTTGGTCATGTTTTGGCGGCGCAAGGAGCAGCAAACACAATCGTTGTTAAGCGGTTTGGGATGGTTAATCCAGGCACAGCAGGGAAACGGCCGTTCCCGGCGATTTGGTCTTTGGTTAACGGCGTTGAGTCTGGCTCTAATCGCTTTAGCCGGACCGCGTTGGGGTGAACAAACACAAGTTGTAAACGTTGAGGGCCTTCAACTGCTGATCCTGCTTGACTTATCGCAGAGCATGTTGGCCGACGACGTTCCTGGAGGACGTCTGGCTCAGGCACAGCAAATCATTTCCACCGCTACAACGACCCTCACCGAACATGACGAGGTTGGTTTAGCTGTATTTGCCGGGGAAACTCGATTAATCCTGCCATTAACCCCCGTTTATTCAGGGATGGATAGCCTGGTATCCCAATTGCATCCTACCTTGTTATCGGAACAGGGGACGGTCTTAGAATCAGCCTTGAAAATGACCGGTCGGTTTTTTCCTACTCCCCATGCCGGACAGCCGCTCGTCCTTATCATTTCCGATGGAGAAGATCACGGCAGCGGCGTATTACGGGCAGCGCAAACGGCCGTTCGCAATGACATCATTTTGCTGACAGTTGGGGTGGGTACAGAGAAGGGGGCGACCGTTCCTATACTTGATGAGGCGGGACAGGTCATTGGCGTGAAGCAAGATATGAATAACCAGCCAGTGATTTCCCGTCTGGAAGCAAAGGTCTTGCAAGATATGTCAAAGATCGGAAACGGCCGTTATCTTTCTGGCGATATGGCTTTGACACAGTTACCAGACGTTTTGGCCGAGATACGGGCTGCACACAC
>JANTGY010000354.1 GCA_024762695.1 Anaerolineae bacterium | reverse complement strand
AATACGTTCAATGACTAATTTTTCTCCTTCCTCTCTCTGTGTATCTCCGTGTGTTCTCTGTGTAGCTCTGTGTAACAATTTCGACTCAGTGTAATCGCGGATTACGCAGATTGAAAGTCTTGTCTGCGTAATCTGTGCAATCTGTGGATTACCGGTTTAATTTGTAAAACTTCATAAACAACGGCCGTGTCCTTTAATCTCTTTATTTCAAATTAGTAAACGCCGCCATACCCGGATAACGCGCCAAATCGCCTAACTCATCCTCAATGCGGAGCAGTTGATTGTATTTGGCTACCCGGTCGGCGCGGGCTGGCGCGCCGGTCTTGATTTGGCCGGCATTCAGACCGACGACTAAATCAGAAATGGTTGCATCTTCCGTTTCGCCGCTGCGATGAGAGACAACGGCCGTCCAGCCATGACGCTGTACCAGATCCACGGCGGCGATGGATTCTGTTAAAGTGCCAATCTGGTTGACCTTGCACAGCAAACTGTTGGCAGCCTTTTTCTCGAAACCCATCTGGATGCGTTTTACATTTGTCACCAGCAGGTCGTCGCCGACGATTTGGATGCGGTCGCCCAGTTTACGCATCATCAACGCCCAAGCATCCCAGTCGTCTTCGCCCAAACCGTCTTCAATGGAAATGATGGGGTATTTATTGACCAACTCAACGTAGAAATCAACCATTTCTTCGCCGGTCAGCTTCTTGCCTTCCACTTTCATGTTGTACAGACCATCTTCGTAAATTTCTGAAGCGGCCGGATCCATCGCAAATACGATTTGTTCGCCCGGTTTGTAGCCCGCTTTTTCGATGGCTTCCAGCATCAATTCAAACGGTTCGCTGTTGGATTTGACGCGCGGCGCAAAGCCGCCTTCGTCGCCAACCGTTGTGCCGTAGCCTTTGCCGGCCAAGACTTTCTTGAGACTTTGGTAAACTTCTGCCCCCCAGCGCAAGCCTTCGGCAAAATTGGGCGCGCCGACGGGCATGATCATGTACTCTTGCAAATCGGTGGCCCCGGCCGCGTGCTTACCGCCGTTCATAATGTTCATCATAGGCACAGGCAAGGTGCGGGCCGATACGCCGCCCAAATAACGGTAGAGGGGCAAGTCCAGACTGTTGGCGGCCGCTTTAGCGACGGCCAGGGATACGCCCAAAATGGCATTGGCTCCGATCCGTTTTTTGTTTTCGGTTCCGTCTAGTTCGATCATGGTTTCGTCAATGCCGACCTGGTCGGTTGCATCCCAGCCCAAAATGGCTTCGGCGATTTCTTCATTGACGGCCGTTACCGCACCCAAAACGCCCTTACCGCCATAACGATTCTTATCGCCATCCCGTTTTTCCCAGGCTTCATGCACGCCGGTAGACGCGCCCGACGGCACAATTGCTCGCCCGCCAGCGCCATCCATCAACTGTACTTCGACTTCAACTGTAGGATTCCCGCGAGAATCTAACACTTCCCGACCATGAATTGATTCAATATAGGTCATTTGTAAACTCCTTTTTAATGAGTCAGACCTGGACAACAACGAATGTGGCCCAGGTCTTGAGTCCTTGATTTTTAATTCAGTGGGTAGCAATGGGGGGTTGCTAATTAAGATAATTTTACCACTGCTCGGTGAAAACGGGAAAGTAGTTTGAAATCGGAAAACAATGATTCTCCCGTTTCCCCTGAGTAAACCACAAAATAATGGCGAATCATTCATCAAATTTCTTTTTGTGGTTTACCAAGAGCCGTTAGACCATTCAGATGATTGGCCGTTGGCAATGCGTTAAAGTAAGGTTAGTAACCAAGCATCAATGGGTTGGCGAAATTGTGCAACCTTGAAATTGGGCAACTTTTTGGAGGTTCTTATGACGAATTGGCGTAAACGACAGCGGTTAGAAGCGATCATAGCTGATAATAAACCAGATCGGGTTCCTGTGGCTTTGTGGCGGCATTGGCCCGGCGATGATCAGGATGCGGGGGCGCTGGCCGCCGCTCACCTGAAATGGCAGCAAGATTATGATTGGGATTTGCTCAAAGTTGGCCCGGCTAGCAGCTATTCAGTTGTAGATTGGGGCGTGCGCGATGAATGGGTCGGTCATATTGAGGGAGTTCGGCAATATACCCATCGCCCCATTCAAGGGCCGGAAGATTGGGCCAAGTTAGAGCCGCTTGACCCCAGCCAGGGGGCGTTGGCAACGCAAATCGAGGCGCTGCGTTTGATTGGCGCGCAAATCGGGGCAGATACGCCATTTATCGCCACTGTTTTTTCGCCATTATCGCAGGCCAAACATCTGGCCGATAATCCAGTTATGCTCAGTCATTTGCGCGCGCATCCCGACTTGTTTCAGCAAGGGCTTGAGGTTATTACGGAAAGTACGATACGTTTTATTGAGGCGGCCAAAACGGCTGGAATTAGCGGCATTTATTATGCCGTTCAGCACGCGCGCTATCCATTGATGAGTTGGGATGAATTTACGGGGTGGGGACGGCCGTACGATCTCCATATTTTGGAAACGGTACAAGACCTTTGGCTAAACATTTTGCATGTGCACAGCGACGAAATCATGTTTGATGCCGTTGCCAACTATCCAGTTCAAATTGTCAACTGGCATGACCGGGAAACGGGTCTGAGCTTACGGCGCGGGCTGGAGAAAATACAAGGCGCGGCTAGCGGCGGTGTAGACCATTGGACGCTGCATCAGGAATCGCCGGACAAGATGTTGGAAGAGGTGAAAGATGCGCTGGCGCAGACGAACGGCCGTCGCCTTTTGCTGGGCACCGGCTGCGTGTCGATGGTAACAACCCCGCTGCGCAACATCCGCGCCTTGCGCGAGGCCGTGTGACAACGCGACCTACGAGGTTTCATAGACCTCGTAGGTCTTGCGCCGCCGAAAACGGAACACGCCATTGACTGTCATCACGCCAATGAGGATGAATGCGCTGCCCACGAATGCCGTCCATCCCGGCTGCTCGCCCAGGACAAGGACGCCTAATATGATGCCAAAAACGGGAATCAGGTAAGTGACCATCGCCAAATCGGTGGCGTTCATGCGCTCGATGATGCGGTAGTAGATGACGAAGGCGACGGCCGTTCCCAACAATGATAACGACAAGACCGATCCAATCACCGGTAACGATGGCAGCGGTAACGTGTAAGGTTGATCTAAAACCAACGAAATAGGCAGCAAGAACAGTGTAGCCATCAACAATTGGGCCGTTGGCGCGACCAGGGGTTGCAAGCCGCGCAGATGGCGGCGCGAGTAAATGATGGTGACCGCATAACAGAAAGCGGCCGTCGCCATGGCCAGTAAGCCCAGCGTTTCCGCCCGCATCCCTACGGCCAATGTGGGGGCGACGATGATGAGCAGCCCGGCAAAGCCCAGCAGCGTGCCGACCAGTTTTGTCGGCGTCATTCTGTCGTCGGCGACAAGGAAATGAGCCAAGACGACGGTGAAAATGGGCGTCGTGCCGTTAAGGATGGAGGCCAAGGCGCTGTCCACGTACAATTCGCCCCAGCTAAACAAAACAAACGGTAAGGCGTTGGCAAATAAGCCCATGAAGGCAAAATGACGCCAAATGCGCCCCAGCCGAGGCAAATTTCGTCCCTGTGTTCGCAGAATCAGGTACAAGGCCAGCGATGCCATGCCCACGCGCACGGCGACCAACGTGATTGGCGGCAGTTCTTGCACGGCTACTTTGATAAACAAAAAAGATGGCCCCCAAATGGCGGCCAATAACAGAATCCAGAGGAAGTTTTTTAATTTCATAAGGGTATCATTCCAGACTTAATTGACTGAGAAATCAAAGAATTCGCCGCAAAGGCGTAAAGGACGCAGAGATTTAGAGATTTCATCTTTGGAAAACGCCTCCGCGCCTTTGCGATTTTAGGCGTTTTGTCAGTCAACCAGTAGTCAACATTAGACATGCGCTTGCGGATAATAATGCGCCATTTCCTGATGGGCCGCTTCCCAGCCCAGTATAGCTTTTTTACGCGCTGCGCCCCAACGGTATTGGCCAAAGCCGCCTGCCTGCCGGATGACGCGATGGCAGGGAATGAGGAAGGCGATGGGGTTGCGGCC
>JANTGY010000353.1 GCA_024762695.1 Anaerolineae bacterium | reverse complement strand
CCCAGTTTATCTTGGGACATCTCGCCCAACGGTTCCATTTGTTGTCGCAACACGGCGCGAATTTCAGTCTCATAACCGGGCACGCCATGGGCCTCGGTTAATGATTTTAAGCGTTGTTCAGTTTTATCCACAAATTAAGTTCCTTCTCTGAAGACTTGCTGCAAGAAATGAACAGGAAAATATATCCAGGATCACACCTAGCGGGCGGTTGGATGTTACCCTACCTGACCTCTTTTGTCCAATTGTTCACAAGACGTTAAACAGACGGGCAAGCGTGGTTTTCGGCGCCCTCGAAATACGGCGGGGTCGCAAAACGCAAGGTGGTTAATTGAGAGCGGCACAGGTACAATTTTAGTCTATGGACGGAGATACCGTGCGGCCAAGCGGTCAGTTTGAATCTCGTTGGTTATTGCCATTACTGCTCATCATCCTAATCGCCTTTGGCCTGCGTTTGCATAATCTGGACAATTTTAGCTTTTGGACGGACGAGGGGTTGACGCCGCTGCGTTCGGGTTATTCGGTTACGGACATCTTGCGTAACGAAGTCATCATCCAGGAAGGGGTAGGGAGAGATACGCATCCGCCGCTTTTTTATTTACTCATCCATACAACGCGCCATTTGTTTGGCGAAACTGATTTTGCCTTTCGCTACCCGGCTTTGTTAGCCGGGATATTGTTGGTTCCTGTTTTGTTCCAGTTGGGGCGACGGCTGCGAGGGTACGAATTAGGCGTAACGGCCGCTTTGCTCACGGCCGTCAATCCCTTACAAATTTGGTATGGTAACGAAGCCCGCATGTATACGCTGGCCGTCCTGCTAGCTGCGCTTTCATCATACGCGCTGTGGCGGGGATTAACTTCGAATCGGCCCCGCCGCTATGCGCTTTTGTACTTACTCCTGGCCGGATTGACAATTTACACGCATTATACGGCCGTCTTCCTCATCGGCGCGCAAATGGCATTTTGGGGTTGGGCATTATGGCGGCAAGGGCAACAAAAATTACTCTGGAGTACCGCCGTTGTCCTGATTTTGGCGGCTGTGCCAATCATCTATTTCAATTGGCCGCGCCTTTTCACCGGAGCCGAAGCTAACTATTTTTACGTCTCGCCGCTCATCATGCTTAAAGATGTTGTTCACGCTTTTGGGTTGGGCGTTACCATAGACGCCAAACTGTTCAGCACCAGGCTGCTTGACCTTGCAGCCTGGGGTTTGCTACTCGCCGGGGCGATTGGCGCAGACGGCTGGCTGCGGCGCAGTTTTTTACTGGTTTATTTGTATGCGATCGTCATTGGCCTGATGGTTGGTTCACTCATCAAACCAATGTACCAGGGCGCCCGACACATCATGATTGGCAGCCCCGCCTTTATTCTATTGTTGGCCTGGGGTCTAGTTTGGCTGGTCGGCCGGATCAAAAGTTCTCAAAGTAGGGGGGCGGCGACTACCTGGACGATATTAGCCAGTCTTGGCGGGATCGCAGTTCTTGTTGGCCCTGCGCTATCATTAAACAATCTTTACACGAATCCGCATTACGAAAAAAATGATTTTCGCTCCCTTATCGCCTATATCGAACAAAAGGCGGGGGAGAACGACGTCGTTTTGTACAATGATGCCGTACTGCTGCCATTGCATGAACATTACCAGCAGCGTTCCGACATCGCAGTGACTGCGCTGCCTACTTATCCCCACCAGGTTGGCGCGCCAACCGAGACTGATTTAGACCGTTTATGGCAACAATATGCACGTATTTGGTATGTGACGAATCCCCCAGCCGACGAGCGGGATGCAAATGGATTTGTGCATGATTGGTTGAAAGCCCATTTAACAGAGGTAGACGATCGCACCTTTAACGGCCGTACCGTTGAAGTACGCACAATCGCTTACGCCACCGCCCCGCAATGGGCTAGTCGTTTGCCGCCTGACGGCCGTTCCCTCGACATCCACTGGCCTAATCTCCCCACATTGCAAGGCATTCAACCACAGTTTGCTCAACCGGCAGCCTTGCCAACGCTGTGGTTCGATCTATTTTGGCAAGCTGATATGCCGCCCAATCCCAAAACGTATCTGCGGTTTACCCTGCGTGGGCCAGACGATAAAGAGTGGTTAATTCACCATGCGCCGCTGCTGGCAACGGCCGTCCCCCAACCAACTGACAGCTTGGTCCAACAAAGTTACGCGCTGCCTATCCCATTTGGGACGCCGCCCGGCGATTATACACTGTTCGTCGAGCCGTTAGCCTCGCCAACCGGCCCGTCTTTGGGCGCAGCCCAGCCGCTCACCAACATCGCCCTGGCCGCTTCTGATAGCTGGCCGGTGGCGGTGGAACGGCCGTACACAACCCCATCTCTCCATTTTCAAAACGGCTTGACTTTACTCGGCCTCGACCTGCCTGATGAAGTCCGTCCCGGCCACAACCTGCCCTTTATTTTGTATTGGCAAGCCGACGCGCCTTTGTCCGCCAAGATGCGTTACGAATTATCGGTCATCGCGCCAGACGGCCGTGTGTGGAAAAAACAAGACAGCGTTCCCGGCGCGCCCTGGCTCGATCCCTGGCCGATCAACATGCCCATCGCCGAGCAAACCAGCCTTTACTTCAACCCAGAGGCAGAACCCGGCGTTTACCGGCTGCGCTGGCGGTTAATTGATGAAGTGGAGATTGGAGGACGGCCGTTCTGGCGGCCCTGGAACAGAAATGAAAATGATTTAGGCGCAATCGAAGTCGTCCCCTGGCCTCTCGTCACAACAATGCCTGACTACATCGCCCCCATCCAGGTAAACTTTGGGCCAAACATTCAATTAGCCGGATTCATAACGGAACAAACAAGCGAAACATTGGATGTGGTTTTGTATTGGCGCGCGCAGTCGCCGCCAACGGAAAATTATTTCTCATTCATCCACTTACTCAACGCCGATGGCGATATTGTTAACCAACAAGCCTTTGTGCCGGTTGACGGCCTGCGGCCTACCAAAGGCTGGCGTGAAGGCGAAATTCTGACCGATGCTTACACCTTCGACCTGACGACCGATCTGCCGGCGGGCGATTACACAATTGTCGCCGGATTATTTGATCCTGAAACTGAGGAACGGCCGCCCGTCAGCTATCAAAACAGCCCCCAGGAACATAACCAATTCGTTTTAGGAACCATCGCCTTGCCATGAAACGAACCCTCGTCATTATTCTGGTCGTCTATCTGGTTGTCACGCTCGTTTACAGCGTCGTTAACCCGCTCTTTGAAGCGCCAGACGAGCATTGGCACTACTTCACCGCCCAATACATCGCCGACACAGGCAAGCTGCCCTTCGTAGCTCAGGGAGACGATTATGACGAATGGCTTAGCCAGGAAGCGGCCCAGCCGCCGCTTTACTATTTGTTGAGCGCCGCCCTCATTGCCCCAATAAATACAGATGGGGCCAGAGAGCGGGTTTGGCTCAATCCCTTTGTTTCCATTGGGAACGCCGGGGAGAAGGTCAACATCAATCAAGCCATTCATATCGGCTGGGACGATTGGCCCTGGCACGGCGCGGCTTTGGCGGCCCATTTGCTGCGCGGATTTTCAGCTTTGTTGGGATTAGGAACTTTATTGGGCATTTACGGCAGCGGCCGCCTGCTGTGGCCAAATGACGAAAGGAAGGCTTTGCTGGCAGTAAGTCTGGTCGCCTTTTTACCGCAGTTTAATTTTGTTCACAGCGCCATCAGTAATGATCCGTTGATTATCTTCCTGAGTGCACTGGCTGTTTGGCAGTTATTACGCATGTGGATGACGGCCGTCTCTCGTTCCCGCCTTCTTGTTTTAGGCATAACCATCGGTCTGGCCGCGCTCACTAAAAATGCCGGAGTCTTACTGCTGATTTATACGCTAGGATTCCTCATCATTTTAGCTTTGCGAAACCAGGCGACAGAGACTGGAGACTGGAGACTAGAAACAGCCAATCTCCAGTCTCTAATCGCTAATCTTACCTTCGTCATTCTTCCCGTTCTCCTTATCGCCGGTTGGCTGTGGCTTCGCAACCAGGCTTTATATGGCGATTGGACAGCGACCAGCCAGTTTATCAACATTGCCGGCGGCGACCGC
>JANTGY010000352.1 GCA_024762695.1 Anaerolineae bacterium | reverse complement strand
ATTTGCTCAATGAGTTTAGACGCATGACGCGCCTGATTATAAATCATGACCAACTGCTTTTGTCCTTTAGCCGACAGTTCGCTCGTTTTCTGGAGCAGTTCAGCATACAAGGAGATGACGCCCATCACATTGTTGAAATCATGGGCAATGCCCGCCGCCAATTGGCCTACCATCGCCAAACGCTCTTGCGCCTGCTGATAACGAAGATGGGCGCGCGCGTCGGTTACGTCGTTGAGGACCATCACCCAGCGTTCAGGGGGGGCGTCGCCGGCGATAGCGCCAACGGGACGGGCAATGGCTTCAAAGGTACGGCCGTTATACTCAATCTCATGCCAAAACCCGGTTTGCGGGGCGGCCAATAAATCAGGCAGTAGACGGTCGCCCAATGTCGTTATGACATCGTCGTCGTCGGACTGGGTTAGAAAGGCAATATCCCTTTCGGCAACAGGATTGGCTTGAATAACGCGGCCGTCGCTATCCAGCAACAACACCCCTTCAGGAACGGTCTCAATAATTTGCTGTACCTGCTGCGCCTGCTGCCGCACCTGAGCCAATAAACGGCCGCGATCAGCTTCCGCCTCTTTCTGCGCTGTAACATCATGTTTAATAGCGATGAAATGGCTAATCTGTCCGGCCGCATCCTTTAAGGGCGTAATGGCCGTCTCCTCCGTGTAAAGTTCGCCGTTTTTACGTTTATTAATAATTTCGCCGCGCCACAAGTCCCCTGCCAAAATTGTGTTCCACAATTGGGCATAAAATAGTTCGTCGTGCATATCGGATTTGAGGAGGCGTGGATTTTGGCCCAGCAGTTCAGCGGCGGTATAACCAGACAAGTTCACAAAGGCGGGGTTTACCCATTCAATATTGCCGTCAATGTCGGTGATGACAATACCATTAGCGGCAGCTTCCAGCGCTGAGCTCTGCAATCGCAGCGTCTCTTCCGCTTCTTTGCTGGCGGTGATGTCGCGGGCAATCCCCTCTAATGCAATGGCCCGGCCGGCCTCATCGCGCAGGAATACTGGATTGATTTCTACCCAAACCAAACGGCCGTCCCGATGTGTCAACCGAATAGTAACCAAAGCCTTGCTATCCGCTTGTCCGCTAGATAACGCCGTCAATTGACTCCTGTCGGCATCCATATTAATGAGTTCAGCGACAATGCCCTGATTGGCGTAAAAATCTTCTGGCGCGTAACCAGTTAAAGCGGTCACGGCCGGGCTGATATACTCAATTTTCACCTCTGGCAAAAGGCTGACGCGGAAAATAACATCGCGGGCATTTTCGGCCAGACGGCGGAAACGGGCTTCACTCTCAAATAAAGCCGCCTGCCTACGCGCCGACTGTGCCCGATGGTAAGCGTTTTCCAACGCCGCCGGCAGCTCAAACAAATAACGCGCATGTTTAACCAGATAATCGCTGGCGCCCAGACGCAGCGCCTGGGTGGCGATTTCCTCGTTTCCTTGTCCGGTTACCATCACAATTGGCAAATCTAACCGCCGTTCATCGTGGAGAATTTTTAACGCATCCAGAGCATTGAGACCGGGCAGCCGATAATCAAGCAAAAGCACATCGCACGGGCATGTTTCGTCCGGCGTTGTTGGCAAACGCTGCAAGGTTTTCTCAATGCTGTGCAACACCTCAAGCTGAATATGAGGCGCGTAACGGGCTAAATGGCGCCGGGTCAAGTCAATATCGGCGCTGTGATGTTCCACATAGAGAACCCGCAAAGGGTGCGTACGGCGAACGGCTTCGTCGTGATAGCGGGTCACGGCCGTTTCTATTACATCCGGCAGGCGTTCCAGGTAATTGCCGCGTTTAACAAGATAATCATGCGCGCCGGCTTTGAGGGCGGCAACGGCCGTTTCCTCATCCCCCGAACCAGTCAAAATCACAACCACCACCGGTATGGCCTGCGCTTGAATTTCACTGAGCAATTCCAGACCGCTGCCATCAGGCAGGCGCAAATCCAGCAAGACCAAATCATAATCGTCCGTCTGCATGAAGTGGCGGCGGGCTTGATCCAGCGATTGGGCCAGGTCCATCTGCATTTGGGGCGCGCTGCGCTCCAATATGCGCCGGGTTAAATCAGCATCCTGAAAATTATCTTCTACATAAAGAATTTTCATAATTACCATACTCCCCAAGGATATGATTGCATTTTATGCTGAAAAACCGCAAAGCAGCCGGCCACTTTAAAAAGGAGACTGATTGAGCGCGACCCAATACAAATCGATTTGCTCAGCCACTTCCATAAATTTTTCAAAATCAACCGGCTTAACGATGTAGGAATTAACGCCCAAATGATAAGCCTCCTGCACATCGCGATCTTCAGAGGAAGACGTTAAGACGACAACCGGAATCATTTTGAATTCCGGGTGATTTTTAATCTGCCGCAGCACTTCCAGGCCATTTATTTTGGGCATTTTCAGGTCAAGCAGGATAACAACCGGCTTCTCTTCGCCCGCTTCCCACCGGGGCAGCCAGGCCAGCGCTTCTTCGCCATCGCGGGCGACTTCAATGGGATTAATCAATTTGCGCCGCCTAAAAGCGCGTAATGTGAGATCAACATCCAATGGATTATCTTCAACGAGTAAAATGGGTTTCCTTATATTCATTGGCTCCTCGGTATCTCCAGGTAAAAAGTTGCCCCTTGATTTGGTTGACTTTCGGCCCAGACACGGCCGTTCATCCGTTCCATCGCTTTATGCACAATCGCCAGCCCAATGCCCGTTCCCGGATACTCTTCCGCCCGGTGCAGCCGTTGGAAAATCTCAAATATGCGATCATGAAAGCGCATATCAAAACCGGCGCCATTATCTTTCACCCAAATGATACACGACGATTCGGTTTCGTGTCCACCCAATTCAATCATTGGCTGGGACGCCTCGCGCGTAAATTTCAGGGCGTTATCGAAGAGATTGCGCAAAGCCATTGCCAGCCCGTCGCGATCGCCGGTGACGGCCGTTTCCGGGGCCGTAACGCGCACGGTAATGCCTGCATCCGCTATCTCTGCCGCTCGCTCAGAGACAACAGCCTCAATAACCTCGTGCAGGTGAATGGTCTCTGACCGCAGTTCTTTTCGTTCTAACCGCGAATAAAGCAGCAAATCCTCAATCAAGGCATTCATTTGCTGGGTGGCATCACGAATATTATGCAGGAAGAAACGGCCGTCCTCATCAAACTGTTCCCCGTAATCCGCCAGCAGCAGACGGCTGTAGCCATCAATCCCCCGCAGCGGCGCCTTCAGGTCATGCGAGACGGAATAGGTAAAGGTTTCCAGCTCCTGGTTGCGGGCCTCCAGCTCCTGGCCCCGCTCAACCAAAAGCGCATTAGCCGCCTTCAACGCTTCAAAAAGATTGACCTTGATAATCGCCACCGCCGCCCGCGCCGCAATAATTTGCATAAAATCCAGGTCATCCTTCGTAAATTGGCGCGGTTCCGATTCCAGCGCATACACCACACCCAAAGCGCGCTGTCCATCCAAAATAGGCACACCGGCATAAGCCTGCAACGCATACTCATCCAACATGCGGTTGGCCCCAAAAGGATCGTTGCGAATATCGGCCACAACCAGTGGTTTTTTATGATCGACAATCCACCGCGAAGCGCCTGTTCTACGCCGTACCCGTTTTGAGGCTATGCGCTCATCCTGGTCGGGAATAGTAGCCGCGCTAATGGTGAACCGTTCTGCCTCTTCATCCCAAAGAATGACGCTGGCGCCTCGGCTGGCTGGTAAATTTTTATGAACAAGCCGGGCGATCCGATTCAAAGCGGCTTGAAGCTCATGCGGTTCGCTGATTGCCAATTCAATCTCGGCCAGGGCGGCCTGACGGCCGTATTGATGCTCCAGCGATTGCGTTCGTTCAGCAACCCTGTTTTCTAATTCCGCGGCATACTGCTGGATTTGTTCATAGAGATGCGCGTTTTCCAGAGCGACGGCCGTCTGGTTCGCCAGCGTCGTCACCACCCGTTCATCATGCTCGCTGAACGCATCCCGCTCCTCGCTCTCCACATTCAGCGCCCCAATCGTCCGCCCGCCCACCTGAAGCGGCACGCACAACTCCGATTGAATGG
>JANTGY010000351.1 GCA_024762695.1 Anaerolineae bacterium | reverse complement strand
CCTGGTTGGGCGTTGTCAACTACTGGTTCTTCAAACGTCCCGCTGATTGGGAGAAGGATCAATCCTGGTATTATTTCCGCTTGCTGGAGCCGGATTTCACGCCGCTGCCGGCATTTAACGCGTTGTCGGATTATGCCAATGGGCAGCAGATTGTAAATGTGAAACCGGGGTGGGTGTATTGGTGGGATGGGATACGGCCGTATCTCTTCCTCATCAGCGCCGCCATCCTGTTTTTTAGCGCCTTGCGTTGGTTAGCCCCAAAAGAGTAGACGACATCCGCTGAGTCTTCTTTTTTTAGAGGGAGATAAAATTGTTCGTAGTTAGCCACGTAGTCCGCGGAGTGGCGTTTGGGCAAACGCTAAACGGTACTCCGAAGACTACGTACCTGACTACGAACATATCATACGAGGAAATAACGAACATCTCATGACAACAACCCGTTCTCCCCATGCCCCATTTGCCCAACCAAACGGCCCCATCGTCCTGGCCCATCGTGGTTTTCGCGGCCAATACCCGGAAAATACGATGCTGGCATTCCAAAAAGCGGCCGAATTGGACGTGGATGGCTTGGAAATGGACATCCACAGCTCCCGCGATGGCGTGTTGATGGTCTGCCACGATGCAACGGTTGACCGCACAACCAACGGCTCTGGCGCCATCAAGGATTTGACGCTGGCGGCGTTGAAGCAGTTAGATGCCGGATATCGTTGGACGGCTGACGACGGCCGTACTTTTCCATTTCGAGGCAAGGGCATAACTATTCCAACTTTAGAAGAGGTCTTCAATGCCTTTCCTCAACTTTGGATCAATGTGGACATCAAACAGTCATCGCCGGCGATTGTACGGCCGTTTGTCAACATGATTCGTCAATTTGGGATGACAGACAAGATGATGGTTGGCTCGTTTAACGCCGAAACCGTCAGTCAGTTTCGGCAAATTTGTCCTGAAGTAGCGACGGCCGCCTCCGAAGCGGAAGCGCGTCGTTTGTTCATTTTAAGCCGCTTGGGATTAGGCCGATTTTATCGCGGGGCGGCTTTAGCCATGCAATTACCAGAGTGGAGCGGTCGTTTACATGTCGTCACCCCGCGTTTTGTACAGGCGGCGCATAAAAAGGAAACGGCCGTACACGTTTGGACCGTCAACGAACCCGGCGACATGGAACGCCTGCTCGCCATCGGCGTAGACGGCCTTGTTACCGATTTCCCCGACCGTTTATTGACCTTGTTAGGCCGCTTGTAAATAGCCATTCTTTTCCTCTGCTTTCTCTCTCTGAATTACTGTTTCACTTCATGCCAATAAAAAAGGCCAGCTTGGGTAAGCTGACCTTTTACAACTCTCGTTAATCTAGCAGGTTGTCGGAAAAGTCTAAGAAACATTGATTGGAGACGGATTAACGCGGATAAACATGGCTTTTCAAGCCAAAAATATCAAAAAATCTGTGTTTATCCGTGAAATCCGTGTCCCATTATTCTTTCTCCGACAAGCTGCTAGTAACCTTATTCAGGTTTCCACACCTTCCACACCTGACCGACTAATTCGGGGCCGGGCTTTAATGTCGGTTTGCCGGGCTGCCATTCAGCAGGCGTCGCTTCCGCGCCGCCTGTTTCGCGCACCAGTTGGAACGCCTGAATCTGGCGTATCGTCTCATCCAGATTACGGCCGACTGGCGGTGTCATAATCTCGGCGGCCTGAATCACGCCATCGGGATCGATGATGAAGCGTCCGCGGAGTTCCACGCCGGAATCCTCATCATACACGCCATATACTTTGCCCACGTTACCGGCCGAGTCGGTAGCCATCATCCAGGGGATGCCGCCATCAACCATTTTGGTCAGTTCGTGATCATTCCACATCTTGTGGGTAAAAATGCTGTCTACGCTCACGGAAATTACATCTACGCCCAGCGCCTGGAGTTCATCATATCGGGCAGCGACCGCTGCCAATTCCGTCGCTCAAACGTAGGTGAAATCACCGGGGTAGAAGCAGAGTAACGTCCAGCCCTTTTTCACATAATCGGATAATTGTACCGATGTGAAAGCGCCTTCCTTGTACGCCGGCGCCCCAAAATCAGGCGCCGCTTTCCCAACTTTTGCAGTTATCATTATTTGTTCCTTTTGAATTACCTCATGCTCGTCAGATGGGGAAGAAGATGGCGCCATTGTCTGGGTGACGCTGGCCCCGGTTGGTCTTGCACAACCAGCTTCGCTCATATCAGAACCCCCTTTTAGGTGAATAGGCGGGGAAAATACGTTCGCCCCCGCTAAAAGTAATGCTAGTTTTATAGTGCAACTTTGGCCTATTGGCAACCTTTTTTGGCAACTCTGATGAACTATTTAAGTCGGTGATTTGAATTGTCATTCCCGCGAAGGCGGGAATCCAAAAGATGGATGCCTGCCTGCGCAGGCATGACAGAAGCGATGATTACTTAACCATACCGCTGCAGAATCCGCCGCGAAACGGAGCGTTTATGCACTTCGTCGGCGCCATCGTAAATGCGGGCGGCGCGTTCGTGGCGGAACCAGTAAGCCAATGGCAGTTCGTCGGTCATCCCCATCGCCCCATGCGTTTGGATGGCCCGATCCAGAACACGCTGCAACACGCCAGCCACGTAGAATTTGATGATGGAGATTTCATCGCGGGCGGCGTAGCTGCCTTCCCGGTCGATTTTGTGGGCGGCGTCGAGGGTCATCAGGCGGGCGGCGTTGATTTCGGCGCGGGATTCGGCCACCCAGTTTTGGATGGTTTGTTGGTCGGCTAACGGCCGTCCCGGAGCCACCTCGCGCAAATTAGCATAACTACACATCAAATCAAAACTGCGTTCACAAATGCCAATCCAGCGCATGCAGTGATGGATGCGGCCCGGCCCCAACCGCTCCTGGGCAATGGCAAAGCCCGCGCCCTCTGCGCCCAACAGGTTGGATTGGGGGACGCGCACATCGTCATACATGATTTCGGCGTGGCTGGCCCAGCCTTGCCCGCGCTCGCCCATCACGGAGGTGTTGCGTACCAGCCGGAAGCCGGGTGTGTCGGTGGGCACGATGATTTGGCTGGCGCGTTTGTGTTTGGCCGCCTGGGGGTCAGTCACCGCCATGACGATGGCGAAGGCGGCTCCATCGCCGCCGGTGGTGAACCATTTGTGGCCGTTGATGATGTAGTCGTTGTGGTCGTGAACGGCCGTCGTACTCATCCAGGTCGGGTTAGAGCCAGGGTGTTCCGGTTCCGTCATCGAAAAGCAGGAGCGGATCTCCCCAGCCAGCAGCGGTTCCAAAAAGCGTTCTTTTTGCGCCGGCGTGCCATGTTCGATGAGGATTTCCATGTTGCCCGCATCGGGCGCCTGGCAGTTAAAGACGTAATGCCCCAGCGGCGTGCGCCCCAAAATCTCGCTCACATAGCCATGTTCCACCAGCGACAAGCCCATCCCGCCATATTCCATCGGGATTTGGGGCAGCCATAGGCCCAGCGATTTAGCTTTGGCCCGTTTTTCGGCGAGTTGGGGCCACAATTCAGCAAAGTTTTGGTCGAGGAACGGCCGTTCCAGCGGCACAATCTCCTCCTCCACAAAGGCGCGAATGGTGGAGAGAATCATTTGTAATTCAGGTGAAGCATCAAACATTAATTACCTCCAAAATAGCGTTCGGTAGCTTACAATCCAATTGCGCTAGCAACCATCTGCCCGCCGTCCACCGTGAACGTCGCCCCCGTTGTGAAGCTGGAAGCGGACGAGGCCAGATAGAGGGCGATGCCGGTTAATTCTTCCGGTTCGGCCATCCGTTTTTGGGGGATGACGGCCGTTATCGCCTCATAAATCTGCGGATTTTGCCATAGCGCACTGCTGAACTGCGTTTTGACAAAGCCGGGCGCAATGGCGTTGACCTGGATGTTGTCCCCCGCCAATTCCGCCGCCAACACTTGCGTCAGCATCAAAACGGCCGCTTTGCTCACGCAGTACACCCCCATCCCCGGCTGCGGGGCCAGCCCGGCTACCGAGGCCACGTTGATGATTTTGCCGCCGCCGCGCGCTTTCATGCTGGCCGCGCCCGCTTTGGCCACGCGGAAGTAGCCTTTCACGTTCACATCGAGGATTTTGTCCCA
>JANTGY010000350.1 GCA_024762695.1 Anaerolineae bacterium | reverse complement strand
AAGGCGGGAATCCACGCTTTTGCCAGAGTGGATGCCTGCCTTCGCAGGCATGACAGGGTGAATTGTTTATTACCGATTTAATTGTTTAACTTCCATACAAATCGTTTTACAGGTTTGTAAACGGCCGTACCTCTCTTGGTACTGCCGTTTTGTTTGGGGGTAGCTCCGTTGTATAATTGAAAGCATAAAATAATAGATAACCTTCGGGGCAGGGCGTAATTCCCGACCGGCGGTATGGTGAGCGCAAACCAAGCCCGCGACCCGATTTCAATGAACAATTAACAGTGAGCAATGAACAAAGCTTTGTTCGTTATTCATTTCAAATTACTCATTGCAGTTGGTTGATCTGGTGTAATTCCAGAGCCGACAGTGATAGTCTGGATGGAAGAAGGAATTTGGTAATTGGTAATTACAAATTACTGATTACTGATTACTGGAAACGGCCGTTTCCACCGCCGCGCTCCCATCCCCCCTGCCAATTGAACTTAAATTTATGAAGACGCTTTTGCGATTCTTAAACGCCCAGCCAACCTGGTTGATGCTGTTGATTTCTGGAGCGGGGCTGTTGTGGGGCTGGCATCTATTGACCGTATGGGGCGCGTATGATCGCTTCATTCTACCCGGCCCGACTGATGTGTGGCGGCAGATGTTGATTGTGGTGGAAGACGGCCGTTTACTCAAACACAGCCTTATCACCATCAGCGAAGTGCTGCCCGGCCTGGCTATCGGCCTGCTCATCGCCACGCCATTGGGCTACTTGTTGGCAAAATCCCCCCTGGCCGAGCGGCTGATTTCCCCTTACCTCATCGCTTCGCAGGCCATTCCTGTCATCGCCATCGCCCCGCTGCTAACCATTTGGGTGCGCTCCACCTACTGGGCGCGGGTTTTGGTGGCCGTTTTGGTTGTCTTTTTCCCCATCCTCATTAATATTATTGCCGGTTTGCGCTCCGTTCCGGCCGAATTGTACGAGTTGATGCGCGCCCTACAAGCGACGCGGCGGCAAATCTTCACCAAATTGGAGGTTCCCGCCGCTTTACCCATTCTGTTAGCCGGGTTGAAAGTGGGCGCCACGCTGTCGGTGATTGGCGCCCTGGTTGGGGAGTTCGTCCAGCCCAAAAGCGAAGGCTTAGGCTTTTTATTAGTCACCGCCCGTTACCAGTTCAAAACAGACTTGGTGTTTGTTGTCTTGGTGACATTGGCAGCCATTGCGCTGTCGCTTTATGGATTAGTGACGCTGTTAGAAAAACGTCTGCTGCGTTGGCAGACGTATAAATAAATTAGGAGAAGAGAAGTGAAACGAATAGTAACTATTTTTATACTTTTGGCGGCCTTACTGGCCGCTTGCAGCGGAACGGGAGAAACAGAAACGGCCGTGCCCGAAACCGTCTCCATCCGCTTGCCAATGGGTTACATTCCCGATCCCCAATACGCCCCCTACTACGTGGCCGTCGAAAAAGGCTATTTTGCCGAAGAGGGCATTGAAATCGAATTCGATTACAGCTTTGAGACCGACGGCATGGCTCTTGTGGGGGCCAATGAACTGCCCTTCGCCATCGTCGGCGGCGATCAGGTCATCCTGGCCCGCGCCCAGGGGCTGCCCGTTGTTTATGTGCTGGAGTGGTTCCAACGCTACCCCATCGCCGTTGTCAGCAAAGCGACGGCGGGTATCGAGGCGCCAGCCGATCTCGCCGGGCGTAATGTCGGACTGCCCGGTTTCTTTGGCGCTTCTTACGTCGGTTTTGCTGGGCTGTTAGCCGCCAATGGCCTGGATTTGGCCGATGTAAATGCCAGCGATATTGGCTTTAATCAGGTAGAATCCTTGCTGACCGACCAATCAGAAGCGGTCGTCGTTTTTGCCAATAATGAGCCGGTGCAGTTGGCCGCGCAAGGCGAAGACGTCAACGTTATTTACGTAGCCGATTACATTGATATGGTTTCCAACGGCATCATCACCAATGAAACGACCATCGCCGACAATCCTGAACTGGTGGAAGGCTTTGTGCGCGCCGTTTTACGCGGGCTGGCCGATGTTTTTGCCGATTCGGACGCGGCTTACGCCATTAGCAAGCAGTTTGTGGAAGGATTGGACGACGGCCGTAAAAATGTCTTGGAAGCCTCTCTGCCCTTATGGAAAGCAGATACGCTGGGCTATACCGACCCCGCTTCCTGGGAAAAGACGCAAGAAATTTTATTAGACATGGGTTTGCTGGATGCGCCAGTTGCAAATTTAGAAGCGGCTTATGACAATGCATTCATTCAAGCAGCCCAACCATAGGATAAAAGCAATGGGGATAGAGCCTTTTCGGATTCAATTACCAAACGCGCACCAGGTCGCGCCGGTAAATGTTTATCTGTTTTTGGAACCTGAACCGGTATTGGTGGATACGGGACCAAAGTCAAAAGAGGATTGGGCAGCGCTGGAGGCGGGCCTGGCAGCGCATGGCCTAACAGTGGCCGACTTATCCCGCGTCGTCATCACGCACCCTCACGTAGACCATTTTGCCCTGGCCCCGGTCATCGCCGCCAACAGCGACGCCGCGATTTGGATTTCGGAACTGGGGTACGATTGGCTGACAAATCCGGCGGAAATGTGGGAGAAGCGGATTAGTTATTACCGCGACTATTTTTTGCCGCGCACAGGCGTTAGCGAGCAAATGATCGCCATGACCTTGCAGTATATGGCCAAGACGGCCGCTTCTTGCGCCCCCACGCCCATTGAAAGGGTGACAACATTTCCGATCGGCGGAGAAATACCCATTGGCGGGCAAAATTGGCAAGTCGTGCACATGCCCGGTCATGCCAGCCACCAAACCAGTTTTTACCAACCGGAAACGCGCCATTTCCTGGCCGCCGACATGCTCCTGCAAACGACGCCGACGCCGGTGGTGGAACGGCCGCCTTCCGGCAAACAACATATCCCCGGCCTGCCCCAATTCCTCGATTCGCTGGATAAAGTGGAAGCGCTGGACATCGGCATGGTTTACCCTGGACACGGCGAGCCGTTTGTCGATTACCGTGCCGTGACGCAAAGGCAGCGGGCGCGGATTTTGCAGCGCAAGGCGGAATGTTTGGCCTGTGTGCAAGAGGGGTGCGACACGGCCGTTTCCCTCGTCCAGCAAATGTACGCCAACCGCCCTCCCGCCATCCAATTCGCCGGTTTGTGGATGGTCATCGGCTATCTGGATTTACTCATTGCCGATGGCCTGATCGAACCCCGTGAAGTTGACGGCGTTTTGCATTACATAGCAAAAGTATAGAGCAAGAGCTAGAGCTAGAGGTGAAATCGCCCTCTAGCTCTAGCTAAAATCCATGATCGACATCACACCGCTCCAATCCTTGCCCCGTTTTCACCGCGAGACGATCCCCGCGTCGTACCTGGACGTGATGGGGCACATGAACATTCGCTACTACATGGGCATCTTCGACGAGGCCGCCTGGGGCTTCTTTGCCCACTTTGGCATGACGCTGGACTATTATCAGGCAGAAAACAGCGGCGCATTTGCTCTGGAGCAGCACATTCGTTATCTGGCCGAGGTCCATGTGGGCGAGACGGTCGCCGTCCATACGCGATTGTTGGGACGTTCGGCCAAGCGCATCCATTTCATGCACTTCATGCTCAACGAAACCACGAACACGCTGGCGGCGACGCTGGAGGTGATTGCCAGCCACGCCGACACGCGGCAACGCCGCACCTCGCCGTTCCCGCCGTCCATCGCCGCCCAACTTGACGCCATTTTGGCCGCGCACGGCCGTTTAGATTGGCCCGCGCCCGTTTGCGGCGTGTTACGGCCGTAGTCGGTAATCGGTGAACCGTAATCCGATTACCGATTACCGTTCACCGATTACCGTTCACCGTTCACCGATTACCATGACTCCCCCCCTCTCCTCCCTCAAAATCCTCGATTTCACCACCCTCCTGCCCGGCCCCTTCGCCACCATGATGCTGGCCGATTTAGGCGCCGACGTGGTGCGCGTCGAAGCGCCGCATCGCCCCGACATGACCCGCTTTTGGCCGCCATTCGATGGCGAAGATTCGGCCTGGCACGGCGTCCTCAATCGCAATAAACGGGCCATCAGCCTGGATTTGAAGCAGCCCGATGCAGTGTCTGTCGTCAAGCGATTGATTGCCACCTACGACATCGT
>JANTGY010000349.1 GCA_024762695.1 Anaerolineae bacterium | reverse complement strand
TTCGTAAACAACGCCGTCGCAATACGGTTTTGGGCATAAATAACAGGCTGTCCATCGGCCAGGAACAGCTTTTTGACCACCAACACTTCATCGTCAGGGGCGATTTCCAGACTTTCGGCTACGTCTTCACCGGCCGGTTCGGTATGCAAATCGAGGATTTGGGTAGAAGGCGCGTAGCCGTGCGCCCGAATGACATCTTCATACGACCAGATTTCTTCCAGCCGGGATTTGATTTGCAGTCCTGGCTTGTTGACGAAGGTGCCGGCCCCTTGTTTCCGGAAAATGGCGCCTTCATTTTCTAATCGGCTCAGGGCGTCGCGGATGGTGGTGCGGCTGACCTGGAGTTCGTCGGCAAGTTCAGTTTCGGAAGGGATACGGCCGTCGACAAACCCATCATTCAAAATACGTTCTTTGAGGTAGGATTTGGTCTGTTCGGTTAAGGAAGGGGTTCGCTGTAGCATTAGTTAAAATCTGTCATATCGTATGGTTGTATGACAAATTTTAGCAATTTAAGCGCTGGAGTCAAGTGACAAATGTCATATGTTGGACAATGGATGAAGGATCCGCTAATTTCTTGAAGTCAAATGGATATCTTTCCACAACTCACCTGTTCCCTAAAACAAAAAAAGCGCCGACCACTGCTGGCCGGCGCTTGTCAGGAGGGAAAGTTAGTCTGTCTTAGTTGGCTTTGATGGCGATACGCTTGGGCTTCACTTCCTCGGCCTTGGGCACATTCAGGGTCAATACGCCTTGTGCGTAGCTGGCGTCAACGGCGTCGCCATTGACCATGACCGGGAACCGAACGCTGCGGCTGAAACGGCCGTAACGCCGTTCGCGTAAGTGGTATTGTTCCTTCTCCACATCGGCCTCGTCCTTCACCTCGCCCGCGATGGTCAACACATTATCCTCCAACGTGATGTCCAAATCATCGGGGTTGATGCCGGGAACCGACGCCTTAATAGTGTAATTATCTTCCGCTTCCACCACATCCAGAGCCAGTCCCCAATTCTCCGATTGACGATAGGCGTGCGTGGGCCGCTCTAATAAACGATCAAATTCATTTAACAAATTCATCTGCTGACGAACCGGATTCCAACGTACTATTCTTGTCATTTCATTACCTCTTTTTCTTTAGATCTACGAGAGTTTTTAAGCGCTCGCAAACCTGTGTCATTACATATTTTTAATTACGTCCCTATTTTTACCCAGCCGCGTTAGAAAAATATATACTCGATGTTAGAGAGATGTTGGAAGAAAATTGGAAATATGTTAGCGTGGGCAAAGTCTGCTTGATTTGCTTGCAGCGAAAGCATACCATCTATATCAATGACACACGCGATTAAAAAATGGCTCTTTCTTTTGCTTCTGCTGCTGATTAGCTGCGCTCAACCCAACGTGCCGGCCGCTGCGCCCATCATTGCCGTACAACAGACCCTGGCTGCGCCCAGCCCGACCCATACGCCAACCCTCACACCAACGGCCACACCAACAGCCATGCCAACGCCTGCTCCAACCAACACGCCCTCACCCACGCCCACGCCTACGGCGCCGCCCATTCCCGTTTTAGGCAACCCGCGCGCAGCTCAATTACACCAGCCTACGCCGCAATCTAACGCTAGTTGCGGCGTTGTAGACACGTTGGATTTCCCGATGGATCCGCCGGACGGCAATGCCGTCGCTTTTGGCGGCCGTGATTTTGGCGTTTTCCGGTCGCGCTACGACAAATACCATGCTGGGGAGGATTGGTGGCAGTCACGGGGCGGCTCATCCAATTTGGGGCTGCCCGTGTACAGCATTGGGCACGGCCGTGTAACCTATGCCCAGCCATTGGGTTGGGGGCGCGATCAGGGCGTGATTATTATCCGGCACACATTCGACGACGGCCGTTCCATTCTCTCCTTCTACGGCCATCTCGACCCGCCCAGCGTAACCCTGAATGTGGGCGACTGCGTAACGCGCGGCCAAAAAATCGGCGAGATTGGCAAGCCGCGCACGCCGCCCCATCTCCATTTTGAGATTCGCACCCATATGCCGGACGAGCCGGGCGGCGGTTATTGGCCGGTTGACCCCACGCTGGCTGGCTGGCTGCCCCCTTCGCAAACGATTTGGCACACGCGCATGGCGACGGCCGTTGGCGTAACCTGGGCGCGTCCGTTCAACGCAGGGGATAGTATGGGAATTGGCTTAATCGATTCCAACACAATGACCATCCTCGAAGACGGCCGACTAATCGGTCTGGACACGGCCACTGGCGTTGTGCGCTGGGAGCATAAAGGACACGAAGGCGACATTGTAAACGCCATGCTGGAGCAAACGCATGGCCGAATCTTCCTGGTTAATCGGCGCAGTGTCGTCGCCGCATTTGCATTGGAAGAGAGTCCTGGCGAGACCCTGCCCGCCGCCGAACCGCTGTGGGAAATTGACGTCAATGCGGCTGGCGGCCCAACTTTACTGCCTCTGCCCGATGGCGGCATTGCTGTGGCCGGTTGGCGGCAAATTACGGCCGTTTCCGCCAACGGCCAACTTTTATGGGAACATGAAATATCCCGCCTGCCCTATTCCTGGACATTGTTCAACGACCAGTTAATCTTCTCTACCGCTGGAAACCAAGGCGGTGTCTGGCTGGCTGACGCTAATGGGGCAGAGCAATGGGACGGGTTGAAGGACGGCCGTCTTCAGGTCGTCGGCAATCAGCTTTGGCTTTACGATGGGCTGGGCGTTTATCGCCTTGAACCGGAGACGCGCACTGTTGAGCCGCTCATCGCCTTACCCATCAGTTCTGCGGGGGCTGGCGATATTCTCGCTCTGCCCGATGGCGGCGCGCTGCTGGCGCACCAGGATTCAGCCGACAGCCGCCTACTCTATTTTGACGGCGGTGGGGAGCCGCTCTGGGAACGCTCCTATGCCCGGCAGATAGACGGCCGTCCCTATTTATTTTTGGCGGGGGAACGGCCGTATCTCCTGGCCGAGGATACGATTTCAGGCAGCGGCTATTTGTTCCTTTACGCCATTGACCTGGATGGGGCCAGCCTCAGCCACATCTTTACTGGCGGCTCGCGCTCGCCCATCGCCAACGACAATTGGGCTTTACCGGCAGATGACTTGATTTTGATTCAGGTTGGGGGAGGCAGTATGGTTGGATTGGATCCGGAAACGGCGGAGACGGCCGTGCGGAAACAATAACCCTTCACCGCCACTCGTGATCGTTGCCGTAGTCAAAAAATCGATCACGATTACGACAACGATGACGAATACGAGTTTTCAGCCAGGACGTGCAAAAACAAGCAACGGGTGTCGCCGGTTTCCCAATCATGTACAATTGCGCCCATGAACGGCCGTGACCAAATCGCCGGCTCCGTCGAGCGTATCACCTACCACAACCAGGAAAATGGCTACACCGTCCTGCGACTCAAACCAGATTCGCGGGGGATGCTGCCCTTCAAATACGCCTCTGGCCGCGACGCCCTCATCACCGTTGTCGGCAATTTACCCGAACTGAATCCCGGCGAGCATCTCAAACTGACCGGGAAATGGGCGACGCATAGCAAACACGGCCGTCAATTCCAGGCCGAACTATGCGAACAATCCCGCCCGGCCACCTCCGAGGGCATCAAACGGTATCTCGGCTCCAGCCTCATTCGCGGCGTCGGCCCGGTGATGGCCGAGCGCATCGTCAACCGTTTTGGCGAAGAGACGTTGGAGGTCATTGACCATGAACCGGAACGGCTGCGCGAAGTGCTGGGCATCGGCCAAAAGCGCGTCAAGCAAATCATTAAAGCGTGGGACGAGCAGCGGGCTATCAAAGATGTGATGCTGTTTTTACAATCGCATGGCGTTTCGACCAATTTAGCCGTCAAAATCTACAAAAAGTACAAGGATGAGTCGTTAGCCATCGTGCAAAACACGCCCTACCGCTTGGTGCAGGATGTGTACGGCATTGGCTTCAAAACGGCCGATAAAATCGCCCAGGCCCTCGGTTTAGCTAAAGACGATCCGGGGCGCATTGAGGCGGGCGTCGCTTACACGCTCAATCGCATGGCCGAGGAAGGCCACGTTTACATGCCCCAAGAGGATTTAGAACCGGAAGCGTCCGAGATTTTGGAAATAGAGACGGAGAAGATTACGGCCGTCATTGATTCTCTGGAAAACAGCGACTTCATCAA
>JANTGY010000348.1 GCA_024762695.1 Anaerolineae bacterium | reverse complement strand
TACACCGCCTTCCAACAGCGTGACTACGCTGGCATGATCGCCTGCTACCATCCCGACATTCACTTTTCTGACCCAGTTTTCACTGATTTGCGTGGCAAACAGGCCGGGGCGATGTGGCATATGCTTTGTGAGCGGGGGCAGGATTTACAGATTGATTTTGGTGACGTATGGGCTGATGAGGGAAACGGCCGTGCCCATTGGGAAGCAACCTACACCTTCTCAACCGGGCGCAAAGTCCACAACGTCATTGACGCCGAATTTGCCTTTCAGGATGGCTTAATCATCCGGCATCAGGACAGCTTCGATTTATGGCGCTGGACGCGGATGGCGTTGGGGCCGATGGGTTGGTTTTTGGGCTGGAGTTTGGTTGTGCAGAATAGGGTGAGGGGAACGGCCGTGCAAAGCCTCAATAATTTCATTGCCAACCATTCCGAATATCAATGAAATATGGTACAATTCAGAAAATCTGATTTTCGGAGAATGCGATGAGCAAGTACGAAATTACCAAATCCTATACCGTTCGCCTGCGTGAGCGCGGGCAAATTACGATTCCGCAAGCGGTGCGCGATCAATGGGCAAGAGGGACAGAAAATCCCGAAATGCTCAATCTAGTGCAAATCGGCGATGCGTTGTTTTTGTCGCCCAAACAAGCGCTTTTGCCCGAATTATCTAAGCAATTTTCCGCCATCATGGATGAGGAAGGCGTGACACTGGCTGACTTGCTGGAAGGTTTGGCCGAAGAACGCGAAGCGATTTATCGGGAACGGTATGGCGACGCTTCGTAAAATTTTTGTGGACGCTAATGTGCTAATCGCTGGGGCTGATTCCCGTTCGGGCGCCAGCGCCGCCGTGTTGCAGATGGCGGAGATTGGTTTGTTTACGCTGGTCGTTTCGCGGCTTGTTTTAGACGAGGCAGAACGCAATTTACGCAAAAAATTACCACGCGCCCTACCCAACTTCGCCCAACAGATGATGCAAATTCCTTTTGAGATTGTCCCACCGCCAACGATTGAAGAGGTTACACGCTGGCAAACGATTATTGAAGCGAAAGATGCGCCGATTTTGGCAACGGCCGTTTCCGCCCAGGTAGACCGTTTCCTCACCCTTAACAGCAAAGATTTCACGCCGGAAGTAGCCGCCGAAAGTGGGTTGCATATCCTGACTCCCGGCGAGTTTGTCCAGGAGATTCGTGGATTGGTGTATGGTGGGTTGTAAACGGCCGTGTTCAACAAACAGAAAATGGTGAGAAACTGGCTGAAGCAGAGCGAATAATGGAAGCAAGTATCCAAAAGAAAGTTTATGAAATTGACGGCAACAGATTCCAAACACTTGAGGAATTCTACGCTGAAATAGGTCGAGTTCTCATACCTGATTCGTATTGGGGATCGAATCTTGACGCATTTAATGACATTCTACGCGGTAAGTTTGGAACACCTGAAGAGGGATTCGTAATCAAGTGGATTCATTCCAATAAATCGAGAGAATGTTTGGGCTATCCGGAAACCATTAAACAATTACGAAAAAGACTCATCCGATGTCATCCTTCAAATAGAAAAAGTGTGGCAGCAGATTTGCTACAAGCAGAATCAAATAAAGGGCCAACGGTTTTTGATTGGTTAGTAGAGATCATCCAAGACCACTGTATTGGGGGAAGAGAGGAAGAAGATGGTGTCGAATTGATATTGGAATAGTTCAATTGACGAGAGCTTTTCAAAGAATTTGGAGAAAAATGATGATAACCCCCGATAAAACAGTACGCACAACCTGTCCTTACTGCGGGGTGGGCTGCCAGATGAATTTGAATCTCAAAGACGGCACAATTTACGCTGTCGAGGCGCCGTTTGACGCCGCGCCCAACAACGGCATGTTGTGCGTCAAAGGTCGGTTCGGAACCGATTACGTCAATCATCCTGGCCGGGTCAAAACGCCGCTCATCCGCACCAATCGGGCGGAAGGGCGTAGGGCCAAACCGGTCTGGCGGGAAGCCAGCTGGGATGAAGCGCTTGATTTGGTCGCCGACGAACTGGTGCGTGTGGTCCAAAATCAAGGCGGTGACGCCATAGCTACCTATGCCAGCGCCAAAGCGACCAACGAAGACACCTACCTCTTCCAAAAGATGGTGCGCGCCCTGCTGGGAACCAACAACGTCGATCACTGCGCCCGCCTCTGCCACGCCGGATCGGTGACCGGCTTGCAGTTGTCGTTGGGAACCAGCGCCATGTCCAACTCCATCGCCGAGATGGAAAATCTGGACGTCTTCATCGTCACCGGCTCCAACACCACCGAAACCCATCCGGTCATCTCCAACTTCCTCAAGCGGGCCGTTCGCCAGAATGGGGCCAAACTCATCGTCGTTGACCCGCGCCAGATTGGGATGACCAATTTTGCCACCCATTGGCTGCGGCAAAAACCGGGCACGGATGTGGCCGTTTTTCAGGCGATGGCTCACGTCGTCGTCAAAGAAAAATTGTACGATCCAGATTTCATCGCCCAGCGGACGGAAGGATTTAGCGAATATATCGAATCGTTGGAAGAATACACGCCGGAATGGGCGGAAGAAGCCAGCGGCGTCCCGGCGCAGCAAATCCGCGAGGCGGCGCGGCTGTACGCTGGAGCCGAACGGGGCGCGATTTTCTGGGGCATGGGCATCAGCCAGAGCACGCACGGCACTGACAATACGTTGACGTTGGTCAATCTGGCAATGATGTGTGGCCACATTGGCAAAGCTGGCACGGGATTGAATCCATTGCGCGGCCAAAACAATGTACAGGGCTGTTCCGACAGCGGCGGTCTGCCTAACGTGTTCACAGCCTATCAAAGTGTTGCTAACCCAGATATTCAGCAGAAATTCCAAGACTTTTGGGGCGTCCAACTCAATCCCACGCCCGGTTTGACGGCCACAGAAATGGTGGACGGCGCAGCAACCGGTTCGATAAAGGCGATGTTTGTCTTGGGCGAAAATCCAATGATGAGCGAGCCGAATCAAAATCACGCCCGCCATGCGCTGGAAGCGTTAGATTTTCTGGTCTGTCAGGACATCTTCATCAACGAAACGGGGGAGATGGCCGACGTGATTTTGCCGGCGGTGAGCTTTGCCGAGAAGGACGGCACGTTCACCAACACCGACCGGCGCGTGCAGCGCTGCCGCAAGGCAGTGGAGCCGGTGGGCGATTCGCGGGCTGATTGGGAGATTATTTGCGATTTGGGTAGGCGCATCGAAAAGCGGCTGGGCGTGACGATGACGGCCGGGTTCGACTACGACCATCCGCGCGAGATTTGGGAGGAGATGCGCCAGCTCACGCCCGATTTTGGCGGCATTGATTATGACCGGATTGACCGCGAAGGCGGCGTCCATTGGCCCTGCCCTAGCTACGACCATCCGGGGACGCCGTACCTGTTTGAGACGAGTTTCCCGCGCGGGCGGGGCAAGTTCTGGGAAGTGGAATTTGGCACGGAATCGGAGCAGCCGGATGCGGACTATCCGTTTAACATGAGTACGGGGCGGGTGTTGTATCATTGGCACGGCCGTACCATGACCGGCCGTTCTTCCCTCGACAACATCTACCCGGAAGCGACGTGTGAAATGCATCCAGAAGATGCTGGGGGCTTGGGGCTGGAGACTGGGGACTGGGTGGAGGTTAGCTCAAGGCGTGGGGCGATTAAGCTGCGCGTGTTGGTGACCGGGCGCTCGCCGCAGGGGACGGTGTTTATTCCTTTCCACTTTGCCGAAGCGGCGGCTAATTTGCTGACGACGGTACAGTTGGATAAGCGGGCGAAGATACCGGATTACAAGAATACGGCCGTTGCCGTCCAAAAAATCACCCCGCCAACAGAGTGGGAATCAGAACCGCTATTTGACCGGGGCGCGATTAAGGACCCGGTGGAAATTCACTAATATGGTGATTGGGTAATTGGGTAATTGGGTAATTGAGTAATTGAAGCGATAAATTACCAATTACAAATTACCAATTACAAATCACCCAATTACAAAACAACTTCTAAAGGAGAAAAAATGACAGTACGACAATCTACAGCAATTTGGCAAGGCACATTAAAAGAGGGTAACGGCGAGATGAAATCGGGCAGCGGCCATTTTGATGTGCCGTTTACCTTTGCCTCTCGTTTCGAGGAAGATAAAAACGCGACGAATCCGGAGGAGATGATTGGCG